>JBIIJA010000328.1:0-3244 GCA_044234195.1 Cyanobium sp.
GTCCCCCCCGCCTCCGGGCTCGTGCGCGAGAGAATCCAAACGTTTCGTGCTTGCCGGCGGGCCAGCAATCCCCCCCGTTCCACCACAGGAGAACCAGGTCGCGCCCCCATCAGGTGGGTCACTTCCGCAGTCGTGAGCGGCGCGGCGGTGCGCAGAGCCAAATCCACAAGTTCCAGTCGTTGGCGGAGTGAGGTCCCATCCACTGTGGTGTCCTGCTCCCCATTCCACATCCAGGGAAGGGAGTTCTCCGCAGCCAGCTTGCGCATCAATCCGATTCCAATCAAGGCAAGGACTTGCTCCGCTTTGAGGTCCTGCACGCTTCCCTGCTCCAGCTCAGGCGTTCCCGTGGGGGAAGGGGTGGCGCGTTGGGCGGAAGGAGTGCGGGCCATAGCACAGGACACGATTGGCTGGAAGGTAACGATTGGGGGCCCATCGGCAAGCCCCCAAATGGGTCTCATGGAGGGGCGCTGGCCTCAGCTCCTGCGCAACCAGCCGGGAGCGCCTCCAAACCATCCCTCGATATCGTCCTCGCCGGGGCGGTAGCTGGCATCTGGATCTGCCGGGCCCAAATTCATCTGCTCCAAAAGATGATCAATGCCATCTCGGGCTATGGAGTCTTGAGGGAGGTGTTGGAGCTGGCGCCGACGGGCTTTCAGCAGCCAGGCGGCAACGCCTTGATCCCGATCGGCAAATTTCTGCACATAAATTCGCTCCTGCAGGGAAACAGGTTGATCGGAACCAATCCTCTCGAGGATCTCCTGCAGGCGGAGGCGGGTGCTAGGGGTCAGCATGGCCCATTGGCAAACATGATCCCTTTGATAGCGAGCCCTGATCAAACGCTTGTGGCAGTGGTCACAAAAGCGCCACCCGTGTCAGCAGCTCCGCACCCTTGGCGCCGTAAGATTTGGGCCGTTTCTTTTTCAGTGGGGCTCGAGAATCCCCGGTCGACGCGCCATCCGACGACCCATCTGGACCCTAGACCTGCCCCTGCTTCCTGCCCTGCCCACGCCGCCGCCAAGATGGATGGCTCTCACCCTCTCGGCGCCCATGCCATCTGGAGCAAATCCAACCGGGCTCCGTCCCGCTGGGCCTGTTCCAACTTGAAATGTTCTCTGTCAAGCCGATGACACCGTGAAGCTGGCCCAGTGATCAACCCGTCCTCCCGCCAAAGCCGTTCCTTCCGCCCTTCGACGGAGCCGGGGCCTGAAGAGCGGGCGCTGCGTCGCCGGCGGGAATCGTTTCAATTGGGCCGCCCTCCGATCACCGGCACCGACATCACGGGCGAGGACACGGGCGCCAGCTGCGTCATCACCACAGACAGTGAGGGCCGCCGCCTCCGGCATCACAGCCATGTGCAGTCGATTGAACTGCGCACCTATGTGTATCTGGATTCCCTCCAGCCCCAACTGGCGGCCTACATGGGAACCGTCAGCCAGGGTTTTCTTCCCATTCCTGGGGACGCCTGCCTCTGGCTCGAAGTGTCCCCCGGGATGGCGGTCCATCGCGTCACCGATATTGCCCTCAAGGCCAGCACGGTGCGGCTCGGCCAGATGGTGGTGGAGAGGGCCTTTGGCTCCATCGCGATGTATCACCGCGACCAGAGCAATGTCCTCCACTCCGGCGAGGTGGTGCTCGAGGCCATCGGCAGCAGTGTGGACCAGCGCAGCCGCTGCGAGGTGACCTGGACAGAGATCATCTATTCCATCACTCCCGACCATGCGGTGTTGATCAACCGCCAAAACCGGCGTGGCTCAATGATTCAAGCTGGAATGAGCATGTTCATCCTGGAAACCGAGCCGGCGGGCTATGTGTTGATCGCTGCCAACGAAGCGGAAAAGTCGTCCAACATCACCGTGGTGGATGTCAAGGCGGTGGGAGCCTATGGCCGCCTCACCTTGGCGGGGAAAGAGGGGGATGTGAACGAGGCCGCTGCAGCTGCCATGCGGGCTGTTCAACAGATCAACTCCTAGGCCCCTAGGGCCATGCCTTTCACAACCCCAGTAAGCCCCTGAGCTGGGGCGCCATGGCACGGGCGGCCTTGCCCCTGCTGCCCAATTTGGCCTTCAGGTGGGCCGACATGCGGGCATAGGAGCATCCCGCTTCCCGCACATAGAACACAGGGTCATAGCCCGCTCCCTGCCCATCCGGCTCGTAGAGGATTTGGCCATAACAGAGGCCACAACCCTCCAGCTGAGTGATCCCTTGGGGGTCCGCCAGGGCCATGGCGCTCACGAAACGGGCCCCCCGGTAGAGACCATCGCCCAGCTCCTGGAGCAGGCGGTGTATCTTCTCCGGATCACTCGGGGCGTAGCGGGCGGAATAGAGGCCTGGTCGGCCTTGCAACGCATCCACTTCCAAGCCTGAGTCGTCCGCGAGGGCCCATTCTCCGCAGTGACGAGCCACGGTTTCTGCTTTGAGCCGGGCATTTTCGGCATAGGTGTGGCCTGTTTCCTCAATCTCCAGGCCTCTGGGCTGGGCCAGCACTTCCAGGTCCACCATGGCCAACATCTGACTGATTTCCTGGACCTTGTGGGAGTTTCCGCTGGCGATGACGAGTCGTGTCAGGGCAGGCATTTCTTCAAGCCCAGGCTGCGGGAGCTTGGTAATTATCCAAGGTGATGGGCCCCAGGCCTGCTCCGGGCACCACCCTGGAGTCCTGTTGGTTTGGCCTCTCAGCCATTCGATGCGCTTGCGGCCAGGAGCATCACCTGCCGATCGTGGACGGTATGGATGGGCCTCCGGTTTTGGATAGCACCGCTGTCAAAAAATTGTTTTATCCGGTGTTAGGGATGTCTGCTCTTAGAACTTGCATGGGCTCCCGCAAACGGACATGAGCATCACCGTTCCAACCACTCAACCCCGATTCCCTGAAACTAGATCTCTGACATCGTCGTCAAAATCCTCCAGAGTTTTAGGCGTTGAGATTCTCATCAGGTTTTGAACCGTCCGCCTGAGATGGATTCAAGAGGGAGTTCAGACCGCTCCAAAATGTCAGTGGAGGCGGTTTCAGAGAAATCGTAGCTAATCACGCCGTTTTGCAATGAAAGGATTGACTTTGAGAGATGACGGTCCCGGATCTTCAGGAACTTCGAACATCGTCACGCCATCATGTGAGTCTGCTCACAGGTGGATGACCTAGTGCGCATAATCCCAGATGGTTGTGATAAGGCTCACAGCTGCCAATCTGGAAGAGCCCTTGGTGAGTTAGATCTTGTTTGTTGTCGTCTTGTCTGAGGGTCTCTTG
>JBIIJA010000024.1:0-12314 GCA_044234195.1 Cyanobium sp.
CATGGCCATCCAAACCCGCCCTGGCGGGTTTTTTTGTTTCGTTCTCTTCTCAGGCTTGCGGTCTCCCCCTGGGCCCCCACGACAGATCACACTCTTCCCTCCTATGTCTTGAGTTGGGACTTGTTTGGGGTCCCACCTGCTACTAGCGAGACACTGAGCTGTTGTCCAATGCGGACCCGCTTTTGAGAACCTGCCGACTCGCGACGCCTTCAGCGCCGAGCGCGGCATCCACCACGCAATCCACCACACAGCCGCCACGCAGTCCAGCATGTTCCAGGCTGGTCGCAAAAATAGTCCAATATATGGTCTTATATGGGACAAGATAACAAGCGACCGGTTGAAGGCGCGTCCAGGCGCCGGGCGCGCATCCCTTGCGGCGCCCGTTTGCCTTGAGGGCTGTGCCGTCTTTCCGGGGGTTGCGACAGGCAGCCAGTCCTTGTGCGTCGCAGTTGAGACCTGGCTTGGCTCTTTTGATGGGACTCAATTGCGACCATTGGAGGGATCGTCTTGCTGGTGGGAGCCAGTCCGTCGTCTCATCAAGCCCAGGGGGCATGGGGGCTCCAGGGGCTCCTGGGGGCTTCTAGCCACTGCGTATCTGTGTCAGAGACAGATACGCAGCTTCTTTTCATCCAAGTGGCAGCAGCTTTTTGCTGGCTGGCCAAGGGGGAAAGGCGGCCATTGGCCAGGGTGGATGGGAGCCTGCGCTGGGCCTCCGGAAGGTGAAGGAACCCTTCCAGGTTGGCTTCAGCAGGCCGAAGGCTGAATCGCCTCACGAGATTTCTTGAGGATCTTGTTTCAGGTCCGAGCGGGGGTGGGGGCCAACTCAAGAGCAGCAGCCAGAATTGATCGTTTTTTATTTATTAATACTCTTGCTTGAGTCGCGTACTGGGACTTGTTTCAAGTCTCAGCCTGGATTGCTGAGCGGCCCGACGGGCTCCCCTGGATGGGTGGGTCTTATGGGACGAGGCCTGTGAGACGCGGTACGCGTGCGTTGGCCCTGTGGGTCCCACAAGAGACTCGGTTGAGATTGCCATGCGTCCAAGATGAGTCGTATTTCTAGACTTGTTTCAAGTCTTAGATGAGACTTTTGAGTGTCTAGTCGTCCGCTGGTTTCGGGCGGTAGAGCTCCTTGAGCAGTTGGTAGGCCTCATTCAGGCGCCGCATGGTGTCCAAAGACCCTCCAGAATCGGGGTGGTGCTTGAGGGCCATCTCTCGATAGGCGTCCCGAATCTGGGTGAGGGTGACCCGTTGCCCTGGATCGGTGGGGAGTTGGAGCTGTCGCAAGGCTCCGTGCAGCGTCATCGTGGATTCAAGTGTTTGGAACGACGTTCCCCGTTGCCGCCGCCGGAAGCGATGCACAAATCGGTGCATCAGGGTGGGGATCCGCAGGGGCAGGGTCTCAGCGCTGAAGGGATCTTCCAAAACCCCTGCTGTGACAATCACCCGCTCCAGGCTCGGGGTGCCTTCGCTCCAACTCGGACCCAGCTCCCGCATCAGCCGGCCCGCCGCAGACCAGGTGAACAAACGCCCCTCGCAGAGATCCGCATGGGGCCAAATGTCTTGGGCGAGCCAACTCATGGCCGCCTCAACCACGGCAGCGTTCGGGGCCTGTTCAAACAGATTCTGCCAGTGGGCCTCTGCCGTTTCCAGGCTGTGCTGAAGCAGGGTCTCCGAGAGCTGGGGCCAGGGAGTGACGGCCGCCTGGGGGAGCTCCCCATCCTGCTCCGCTCGCAAACTTCGTTGCAGCTGTTGGGAGCGGCGGCGCACAAATCCCGGCAAGTCGATCCCTCTGCCCGTCGTTCTTCCCGCTGGCTTGGCCTCAGAGGCCGGAGGATCGGGTTGGGAGCCCTCCCGCCAGCCTTCCATCGCCCCTTGGCCCAACCCCACCAGCACCAACGCAGCGCCGTCATCAAGGACGTCGTCCTCCGCCTCAGGTGGGCCGTTCAGAGCGGAAGTCTCTGGCCTGGTGGCGCTCAGCCCTTCCTCCCCGAGGGCGAACAGCTCTTCGAGAAGACGCTCCAGCACATCCCCCCGGTTGCGCAGCCCCCATTCCTTCTTCAACGCATCGATATGGGCGAGCTTCCCCAACGAGAGCTCCAGGGTGAAACGCCGGCGGGATGGAGGTGGGGATTCAGGCTGGGGATGATCCATGGGGTTGTCCCTAGTGCGACTCTTGCCACTGCTGCAACAGTCGCTTCTGGGCCTCCAAGGCCTCGCGGTAGCGATCCGTCAAGGTCTCGGCAGGCTTGGAACGGGGACGGGGGGATGGCAGGGCTGGCGGGGGTTGCAACCAGTGGGGAGCGGCTGGGGACCGCAGGATGGTTGGCGGTGGGGTGAGGGGGCCGAGCCGCGGAGCGGCTTCCCTTCTCCGGGTGGGGGAGGCCAAAGGGGGTTGGGCTGGCTGCGCGTCAGGCTGGGGGTCGAGATCCGGCGGAGCGGCTGGGGATGGCGCCCGACGGCGATTGAGACGAGCCATGTCTGCTCGACGTTCCTGCTCCTGAAGAGCGGCGAGTTGGGTGGATGGCACAACGCTCAGGAGGTGGCCCGGGGTGGAGTCTGCCGGGTAGACCAAGGAGATGCGGATGGGCGTGCTCTCTCCAGGGCGGAGTTGCAAGGGTGTCAGGGAAAGGCTCTGACCTGATCGAAGGCCCACATGCACGGATTGGAGGCCCTCCGGTGTGCGGATCTCCACGGAGCCACGAAAGGCTGTGAAATTGCGACCGCCCAAAGGCGACGGGTGGCTTAAGACCACATCGTAGGAACCCTGGCCCAGCAGGTTGACATCGACATCAAAGCGAACCCCGTAGGTGCCCACATTGTCGAGGGATGAATCCACAGTGCGGTTCGCGAGGGGATTCACTTGCACCTCTCCCGTGCCGAAATGGGTGCGTCTGGTGCTGGTCAGGGGCACATGCAGCGGACCCTGTCGGTTGAGGTCGTGGCTCAGAGAGGCTTGGTAGTGATCGCCGATGGCGACTCCGCCAACCCTGGAAAAGATGGTTCCCGCCTGAATCTCCTGGATCCGGTTGAGGTACACCCGACCCGGGGCTAACTGGCGGCGATCCATCTCGGCGAAGAGATCCTCATCTCCTCGGGGGTTCCTGGCGGCCACAACGGCCATTTGAAAGGGACCATCACTGCGACCCTTCAGCAGGGCGTTGGCGATGCCCAGGGCCGGCAGGGCCGTATGAAAAAGGACGACCCGGCCCCTGGCGGGGATCGTGACGGGCTCGCTGAATTGGGGATCCAGTCGGCCCCGCAGCAGCTGCACGGCGGTGGCATCTCCTGGGCCTGTGTTCCACGGGCGCGGGCCCAGGGGTCTGACCCCCATCAGGTGTTGGGCTAGGTAAGGGGCCTCAAAACTGTTGCGTACCGCTCCAGCGGTAAAGCGCACCCTCACCGGCTGCACCCCAGGATTGACGAGAATGGCCGCCAGTGTCAGCTCGCTGCGCCGCTGGGATGGGGAGATGGAAGCCCGGTAGGGCGGGAAATACTTGTGGTGCAAATGGAGGCCAAAATCACCATTGAAGGAATAAGCCGGCATCTGGATGGGGAGGCCATTCTCGGCGGCATAGGCCACTCCCGGAATCGTGCTGATCAGCAAGCCTGGCCCTTCCACTTCCTCCGGTTGGTTGGAGTGCAACACCGGCACCGTGTTGAAACGCCCCCGCAGAGGGAGCGCCCGCTGGCCCTCCATCAACGCCACGTAGGACTGGGCCCAAGCCTCCGGTTGAAGCAGGACAAAGGAGCCACAGGCCAAGCCCAGCAGCCAGCGGATAGGGAGGGGGTGGAACACCGCAAGCACTTGGGGGCCGAGGAACCGTCGCTTTGGAGCTGCCCATCATGGCGACTCACGTCCAAACTGCCGCGATCTCCAGTGATTCAGCCTCAGGGGAACGATCTGGCTCGCTAGAACCAGCTCAGTTCCCCTGTTCTCCCATGTTCTCACCCTTTGGCTGCTGTGATGTTGCAACAGAAGAGCCTGGAGTGCGCCGCCAGCGCTACCAAGAGCGGAAGTTGCGCATGCTCACCTTTTGGCGGGACGGCCTGGAGCGGCAGTTGGCGGCGGTGAATGCCGCGATGGCCACCCTTGAGCAGCAGATGGAACGCGACCGAGCTTCAGCCCAGGGGTGAGGGAAGGTGGGCGGTGATTCCCTTCACTGGAGTCGCTGAGTTGGCCCCGAAGGGTGGCCAGCCCGCGGTGCAGGCAGCGCTGCACGGTCATGGCGCTCACCTGGAGGGCTGCACCAGCACGCCTGTAACTCCACCCCTGTAACACCACCCAGCGCAACACCTGTTGGGTGCGGGGATCCAAGGCGGCCAACAGGGCTTCCACCCGCTCCTGGCTCTCCTCGGGATCCTCCTGGGGGTCTCCGGCCGGGCTGGCCAGTTGCTCTAAGAGATCGGGGTTGAGGGGTGCCGGTCGGCTCAGGTTCCGATGACGTTGCAGGAGTTGCCACTGTTCCGCACGGATCGCCAGATGGCGACAGATCTCTTCTTCTCCGGGGCTCTGGGCGGAGGGGCTGCTGGCCATCTGCTCCTCTAGCCGATGGAGCCGTGTTTGCAACTCAGATTGGCGTCGCGGCAACCGCACAACGGGGGCTCTATCCCGCAGGTAATGGAGAATGGCACCCCGGATATGGGGACGGGCGAACGCGGCAAAGGGGGTTTGCTGGGATGGGCGGAACAACTCGGCGGCGCGAATCAGACCGAGCAAGCCCACTTGGATGAGATCGTCTTGGGGCTCTGGACAACGCTGCCAGTAATGGTGGGCCACGGGGGGTACCAAGTGGCGGTGGGCCTCCACCAGGGCATTGCGGCGCTGGAGGGCTTGGGTTGCAGCGGGCGCTTGCCCGTGCTTGGTGCGCCGTGGACGGGGAGGGAGAGCGGTGCAGGGGTTCATGGGTTCAGCGTGTTCGAAGGGTGTGGCACCAGAGCGGCCGCCGCACCACCTCGGGGCGGAGGGCAAGGGTCGCTCTCCTTCAGATCAGCCGCAACCGGCAGGCTTGACAAGCGTAAAAACACCTGATGGCTGAGCTGTTCCGCTGATTGATGCGTTGCTCAGATCGTCTTTGCCGCCACTTCGGCCAGGAGCGACCAGGGGCCATGGGCCCGTAACCAGTCCAGATCGGAATGGGTTGTGCAGAGCAAAAATCCAGCAAAGCCGAGGCCATTCACGCTGAAGCCAGCGCAGTGCTCCTTCACCCGCCGCACGGTCAGAAACCAATGGTCGTCAAACAGCAGGTTGTAGGCATGCTGGGGATCCTCAGGGGCGCCAGGATCGCCCAACGCCAGACGGGCGGCGTGGTCGCGATAGAGGGATGGCAGATCCCTGCCCTCAAGAGGGTCCCAGCGGGGGCTGAGGGCGTACTGCCAGGGCCAACAGTCCCCAGGCACGATGAGCTGCCGTTGCAGCAAGGGAGCCAGGGGGCAACTGGCCTCCCCGGCATGCCGCGGGAGCAGCTGGAGGTGCCTGTGGGGTTGGCTGGCACCAGCGGTGGGACTGCTGTTGAAAAACCACAGCCCTCCGGTGTCGGCCGCCACATGGGCGACAGCCTGCCAGTCGCTGTCCTGGAGCCATCCCCCTTGGGGTTGCCATTGCTGGGTGATCAAAAGCAAATGGGCCGGCTGCACGGGGTATTTGTTGAGGATCAGCACATGGCTGGTGGCGATCCGCCCCACCTCCAAGGGCGGTTCCCAGGGCAGGAAGGGGTTGGGTTTTGGTCCCTGGACCCCGAGATGGCGGGGAGGCCAGCCCTCCAAACGCCGCAGAAGAAAAGGGGCCAAGCCTTCCAGCTGAATCTCGCTGGTTTGCAGAGGCACCAAGGCTCCTGTCTTCAGGGCCTCGGCGCTGACCGCTTTGGCTTGGCTCCAGTACCGTTCAGCCCTCACCGACCTGCAACCGTGCCAGGGATGCCCCTTGGTAGTAGTGGGAGAGGATCTCGTTGAAGCGAAGCCCCTGCTGGGCCAACTCCTGGGCACCGGTTTGGCTCATGCTTGCCCCCAGATGGCCATGGGCTTCATCGACGATTTGCTGGGTGGCGGCATAGAGGCTTTCGACGATTCCCCCTTGGTAGCTGAGGATGACCCCTGCGGTTGAGGTGGTGGCCTGCAGAGTTGGCTCACTCACCGTGTTGAGTCCCTCATAGTTTTGCCAGCGGGTGGTGTCCCCCAGATGCCAATGGGCACTGGCGGGACGGGCCATGTGGGCCATGGCATAGGACCGGGCCGCAACGGCCTGGGCCCGAAGGGCTTCGATCCCCCAAGAGCTGGGCATTTCACCGCCGACAACGGAACTGATGTAGCTCTCCAGCGGCAGGTGATTCACCACCTGGACCCCATCAGCGGCCCGCAGCACGCGGAAACGGCCGCCGTAGGGCCGGCCATCGGCCCGCAGCGATCCAGCGCCCTCGGGTTCGATCCACACCTCCGCCAGGTTGCCCAGGAGCTCAGCGGCACTGCTGACCTGGCCGGTAGCTCCCTGGTGCAGCAGCTCCCCCTGCCGGCTCACCACCCGCCAACTGCCGTCTCCACCCAGGGAGGGATTCGGGGAGAGTTTCAGCAGGGCCACCCGGATCTCCAGATTCACTCCAGATCCCTCTTTGGCTGTGCTGGTTGGGGCCCCCTCCCCAGGAGCACCAATCCGGCGGGCCTGCAGCGAGCGGGTGTCCGCCTCCAGTCGCTGGGGTGACCCGGTTGCAGAGGGAAGGGTCGTGGCTGGGGTCGCCATGTTGCGGCGTTCCGGTGGCGGTGCCATCAGGGCATCCAGCACATCCTGTTGTTGCCCAGTTGCTGGTGGCCGAAGCAGAGCTTGGGACGCAAATCCCATGCCGATGGCTGAGACCGCCAGTGGCGTGCTGAGGAGGAAGGGATGCTTGAGGGCCTGGCCTCCTAAAGACCGCAGGCCTGCTCCCAATCCTTGGCCGCGGCGGAGTGCTCCCAGGAACTCTCTGGCTCGGCCCACAATGTGCCCTCCCACAACAGATGTCCCGTACCGGTCAGGCGGATCATGCCTGAAGAACCGGCTTCGCACACCATCCCCCCTGGACGGTCGGAACATTGCCAGCCCACCACTCGCGGCCGATGCAGGTGCTCCATCCAGTAGGGGGCCACCAGGGCATGGGCCGATCCAGTCACGGGATCTTCGTCGATGCCGAGGCCCGGAGCGAAAAAACGGACTTGATAGTCGGCCCTCTCCCCGGCCACCTTCGCTTCGGGGTTCTGCCCTTCCGATAGGGCCTGCATCAGCACGAGCCCCTGCCTGGCCTCGCCTGTGAGATCTGCTCCAAGGCCAGCGAGCCGATCCATGGGGGCCGATGGCTGGAGCAACACCACTTGGTAGCCCAGCGGCGAGTGCCAAAACCGTTCTGGAGCCCGCTGCACCCTCTCGCTGAGCAGGCTGACCAGCCGCTGGGGGGCCTCTCGGGGCTCCAGGTGGAAACAGGGCAGCTCCAGCTGGGCTAGGGGTGGCCGCTGGGCTGAACCGGGCTCGGAGGGTCCCAGAAGGCCCACCCGGAGTGGTCCACTCCGGGTGTGGAAGGTGGTGGCCCCAGCCAGCGGCAATCGCTGCCAGTGGTGAAGGGCGAGGGTGGCGGCCAGGGTGGCATGGCCGCAGAGGGGCACTTCCAGGGAGGGGGTGAACCAGCGCAGGTCCCAACCCCCATCGCGCGCCAGCAGAAAGGCGGTTTCCGATTGCCGCAACCCCCCCGCAAGGCGTTGCATCCAGCTGGCAGGGGCGGGCTCCTCCAGGAGCACCACGGCGGCGCCATTGCCGCCCAGCGGCGCAGCGCTGAAGGCCTCGATGAGCACGGCTGGCAAGCCGTTCACCACTGGAGCTCCTCCTGTCGGGGCTCCCTGTCCATGAGAGCTTGCACGGCTTCCGGGGCGGTGAGGTGCCCCTCCAGGAGCTCCACCACCTGCCGGCAGATGGGCAACGACCACCCCTCCCGATCGGCCAACTTCAGGGCCGCCCGGGCCGTCCGTGGCCCCTCCACGGTCGCCACGATCTGGCGATGGGCCTCCTCCTCGCCGATCCCCTCGGCGAGCAGCAGCCCAAAGCGGTAGTTGCGGCTCAGGGGGCTGTTGGCTGTCGCCAGCAGGTCCCCCAATCCCGCCAGGCCATAGAGGGTGGTGGGCTGGCCCCCCAGAGCCTTCAACACCAGGCCCGTTTCCGCCAACCCACGGCAAAGGAGGGACGCTTTGGCATTGGAGCCCAGCCCCAGTCCGTCGCTGATGCCGGCAGCGATGGCCATGACATTTTTCAAGGCCGCTGCCACCTCCGTGCCGAGGGGGTCTTGGTTGGTGTAGAGCCTGAGGTTTGGCGCCCGCAGCTCAGCCTGCAGATGTTGGGCCAAGTCCCGATGGGCTGAGGCGATCACACTGGCGGCCGGCAACCCTCGGGCCAGTTCTGTGGCCAGATTGGGCCCACTGAGGGCGGCCATTGCCGTGGGCGGCAGCTGGCTGCTCCAGAGCTGGGTGGCACTGCAGAGCCCTTGCGGATCGATGCCCTTGCTGCAACTGAGGAGGGGGAGGCCCCTGGGCCACTGGGCCCCCAGCTGGGCCGCCAGGGGGGCCACGCCGGCCATGGCCACAGCGGACACCACCAGATCGGCCCCAGGCAACGTTGCCGCGGGATCTCCTCCCTGGCTCCGGCTCCAGGTGGAGAGTTGATGGCCCTGGGCGCGCCAAAGGTCGGCCAGGGTGCTCCCCCATGCCCCCAGGCCCAGCAACGTGATCCGCAGGTGGCCAGCTCCCCAAACGAACTCCTGCCATCATGCGACAAGCCTCTTCCTTGCCTGTGACGGCGACTGGCCATGGCCCCCATCCTTGGCAGGAGTGGCACGGCCACGCCCTGGTGGTGGGTCCAGGAGGGATTGGCAAGGCCCTGCTGGCAGCCCTGCCAGAGCGGGCCCCCCACCTGCGCCTTTGGTCCGCGGGCCGGCATGGGGGAGATCTGTGGGTAGATCTGGAAGATCCGGCCAGCTTGGAGCGTTTGGGCCAGGAGGCGGTGCAACACCTCTCCCCCTTGCGGCTTGTGATCTGTGCCGCTGGACTGCTGCACGGGGAGGGCATCCAGCCGGAAAAACGGCTCTCTCAGGTGGAGGCGACCGCCCTGCAAAGAAGCTTCGCGGTGAACGCCTGGGGTCCGCTGCTGCTGGCCAAAGCGGTGGAAGGGGCCCTGCCCCGCCAGGAGCCCTGCCACCTGGCGAGCCTCTCAGCCCGGGTGGGCAGCATTGGCGATAACCGCCTAGGGGGCTGGTATGCCTATCGGGGTGCCAAGGCGGCCCAGAACCAATTGCTGCGCACCTTGGCCCTGGAGTGGCGCCGTCGCCTGCCCTTGGCCTGCGTCACCCTGCTCCATCCCGGCACCACAGCCACGGCCCTCTCCGCGCCGTTCCGATCCTCCGTGCCAGAGGACCGCCTGTTTTCCCCCGAGCAGGCGGCCCAGCTTCTGCTCACCGTGTTGGAGCGCCAAACCCCTGAATCGTCCGGGGCCTTTCTGGCCTGGGATGGCCAACCCATCCCCTGGTGAGGCAGCTCGGGACAGGCTGGTGGGTGATTGGGGACTCGAGCAGCACCTCAGGAACGGCTGGCGGACGGGCCTTGCTTTTCCACACTGTGGCTCTGGAGAACGTCCAGGGGGATGACCGCCAGGGTTGAGGCTTCGCAGGCCTCCAGCCGCACCGGCGGGGCCATTCCATCCTGGTAGGCCTCCAGCCAGCGCGCTGCGCACACACACCAGTGATCCCCGGGCTTGAGTCCAGGAAAGCCGTAGCTGGGGGCGGGAGTGCTGAGGTCATTGCCCTGGGCCCGGCTGTAGGCCAGGAATCCCTCGCTGACCACACAACACACCGTGTGGCGGCCCAGATCAGCTCCGTTGGTGCGGCAAGAGCCGTCGCGAAACCAGCCCGTCATGGGCTGGCAGCCGCAGGTGGCCAAGGGCTCCCCCAACACGTTGAGGGCAGGTGGGGCAGTGTCTGAGGCGGGGTCTGTCACGGGAACGTGGCAGGACGAACGCTCCAAGTCTGATGGAGGAACCGCACAAAATCCATCCAGGTGGTTGACGACTCGCGGGGGGGAGGCGTTAAAGGTCGTCTAGCACCACCCCCTTCATGAGCTGGGATTTCACCGAAGACGCGGCCTTTCTCGCCCTTTGCGACGCCTTCAAAGAAAGCGGTGAGTCCTCAGCAGTGGAATTTCTCGCCCATGGCGAGGGCGCCTTCCATTTCCAGGAACTCATCCAAAATGCCGCTGGCGAGGGCATTGACCTCAGTGACTCAGATGACATGGAAGATTTTCAGCAGGAGGTGATTGAAACCCTTGAGGATCTCTGCACCTAGGGCTTGGGCCTGAAAGACCCTGGTCTCTTGACTTACGTTTCGGAAGACCTGATCTTTAGTAGAAGAAAGCAATCTCCTTTTCTTTCAATCCCTCCCACCCCGCTGCCTTCAATCGGGCATCCAGCTCCTGTTGGGATAAGTGTTTGGCTCCACTCCGCACAATCCGGTTTCGCATCGACTTGGTGACGCCACTGCGGGGCCTGGCATTTTCTTGAGCCATCACCTCTCGATACAACGCGAGCATGGGTTCAGGGATGGGGGAGCCATCCAGGTCGATCCCTGCAGCAATGGCTTGATCAATCGCGTCTGGTCCTGAGAGTGCCATGGCAAGAGAAGTCACACTGGCCCAGCCTGCCACGGCGATCAGGCGCTGAAATAGCGGGCTTTGCTGTGGAGAGCCACCAAGGCTGTGGTGCTCTGCTCAGGTTCGAGCTGATCGCTTTCATCCATCGTCAGGCCAATGCGTTCAGCCCCCAGCCAGGCGAGTTGCTGGCGGGAATCGCCCACATTGGGGCAGGCGGGATAACCAAAGGAGTAGCGGCTGCCGCGATAGCGCTGGGCCAGGATGTCGCGCAGTTGGTCGGGTTCCTGTTCGGCAAAGCCCATCTCGGCGCGGATGCGCGCATGGGTCCACTCGGCAAGGGCTTCGGCCATCTGCACGGCCAGACCGTGGAAATAGAGATAATCACTGTATTGATCAGCTTTGAACAGGGATTGGGCAAAGCTGGTGGCACCCTCTCCCATCGTGACGGCCTGCATAGGCAAGACATCCGCTGCAGCAGGATGATCATCTTCGCTGCAGAGATCACGATAAAAATCGGCGATGCAATAGCGGTTGCCACCCTTCTGACGGGGCAGCTCAAACCGTCCTAGGGGGTGGGTTGCCTTTTGGGGCAAATCGCCTGTGGTGAGGGGAGCTGGGTCGAACACCACAACAGCATTCCCTTCCCTGGCGCAGGGGAAATAGCCATACACCACCCGCGGCGTGAGCAGACCCTCCTCAAGGCAACGCTGCAGCCAATGCTGAAGAACGGGCTCGGCCTTGGCATTCAACATGGCTTCGTAGTCGTCCCGTGATTGCTCTTGGGTTTTCCGCAGCTGCCACTGACCCGCGAAGAGAGCGTTGCGATCCAAGTAGCCCATCACGTCGTCTAGGGAAATCTCTTCCTCGCGCAGGACCTGACTCCCCCAAAAAGGAGGGGCCAGGGCGGGTTCTTCAGCCACCACCTCAGAGCGCTCTGTGCTCACGACCATGGGGACGGCTAGAGCTTCAGCTTCTGTGGTGTCCGCAACTGGCGAAGGGGATTGGACGGGATCTGGGGCGGGCGCCTCTGGGGTGGGAGTTGGCTCACCCCATTGCAGGCCCTCTGGGGGACCATCGAGGAATCCCTGGTGGTCGTCCCAGCGGCCCGATGCCTTCGCCTCCATCAAGGCATCCATGAAACGCAAATCGGCGAAGGCATCCCGGCCATACATCACCTGTCCGCGATAGGCCTGCCGGCAGTCGCCCTGGACAAAACGGGGCGTGAGGGCCGCGCCACCCAGGATGACGGGTGCGCTGATGCCAACCTCGTTAAAGGTTTCGAGATTGTCCTTCATAAATGCCGTTGATTTCACTAGCAATCCGCTCATGGCAATACAATCCGCTTGATGAGTGAGCTGGGCCTCAACAATGGCTTCAACCGTCTGTTTGATGCCAAGATTAATCACTTCATAGCCGTTATTTGTGAGGATGATATCTACAAGATTCTTGCCAATATCATGCACATCTCCCTTGACTGTGGCGATCAGGAGTTTGCCCTTGCTTGAGCTTTCCACCTTTTCCATATGGGGCTCAAGGTGGGCCACAGCAGCCTTCATTGTTTCGGCACTTTGCAGCACAAAGGGGAGCTGCATCTGGCCTGAGCCAAACAAATCACCCACCACTTTCATACCATCGAGCAAAAAGCTATTGATGATTTGCAAAGGCGGATA
>JBIIJA010000329.1:0-3219 GCA_044234195.1 Cyanobium sp.
GGGTGCAGGCCGACCAACCAGGCTTTGATCTCTGTGCCGCCCTGGCCGTGGTGAGTGCTGACGCCCAAACCACACGGCAGCTCTGCACAGGGGTGCGGCGGGTCTTGGGCAGCGAGGCCACGGAGCCGCTGGAGCGCAGCGTGGAGCTCCAGCCCCTTGCCGCCACCCTGCAAGCTGGGGAACGGTTGCGGCTGTCGCTAGCCCCAGCGGCTTGGCCCCAGCTGGCCGTGAATGGGGGCGATGGGCGCCAGCCCCGCGGGGGCCCCACCGCGGCCCACCGCATCATCACCCTCACCTTGGAGCTGGCGGGGGCGGAATTGGCGATTCACCCCCTGCTGCCCCCATCTCTGGATGGCGAGGTTGCGGCCCTTGCAGCAAACTGACGGCGTCCTTGTCCCCTTCTCCATGCCCCCTGTGCACCTGCGCTTCGGAGTGGTTGCTGTTGCTCTGGCGCTCCTGGCAGCCAGTCCCTGGGGTGGGCCCTCCCGGGCCCAGGGGATGGCCCCCGGCAACACCGCCCCCAAAGCTGGGTTGCCCGTCTCCAATAGCTCCGCCGCTGTGGAACAACGGGCCCGGGTGGCTGCCGAGCGGGTGCTGAAGGCCCTGCGGGATGGAGATGCTCAGGCTCGTTACGACCAGTTTGCCCCTGAGCTGCAGCGCATGACCAGTCCCTATCTGGTGGCGATGAACATGCGCAAACAGCCCAAGGTGCGCAGCTGGGTGATCACCAGCGTGATCCCTGGGGTCGACTCCAGCACCGTGGAAGCCAAGCTTCAAACCAGCGCTGGAGAGCGCATGTTGCTGATGGTGATTGATGAAAAGGGCCTGCTGGCGGGGTACCACATCAACATGGCCGACCTACCGGCGGAGAAGGTGGTGGCGGATTTCATGGGGGCCCTGATCGACGGCCGCTTCGTGGCGGCATCCAGTTTCCTCTCCCCGGAACTGCAGGAAGAAATTTCCCCAGGCAGCCTGCAGCGCAAATGGCAGCTGCTGCAGAGGAACACCGGAAACTTCATCAAAGTGCGCCGCATTGCCCGCTCGGAAAGCACCTCGGATTTGAAGCTGGTGTTGGTCAACACCCAGTTCACCCGCACGACGGACAACTTGTTTGTGATCCTCGATAACAGCAATCAGATTGTGGGTGTCGATTTCCCCACCGACCCCAAGATCGCCACGCCATCGGCCCAGCCCTGAGGAGGCCCAACGGCGGGGGGACAGCCCGCCCGCCGTAAGCTCCCGACGCGCCCCTTCACCACCCACCGCCCATGACCCGCCTCGCCTGGATGGTCGACGATGCCAACCGTCTAGCGGAATGCCGTCATGACCACCCCCTGGCCGTGCTGGGTTCCCAACCCCTTGAAGGGGGCGCCTGGGTGGTGCGGGCCTGGATGCCGGATGCGGAGACGGTGGAGCTCATGCTTGAGGGGGCGGAGCCGATCCCCATGGCCACCCCCAACCACCCTTGGGTGTTTGAAGCGGAGCTGGCCCACAATCCTGGGGTCGCCTACCGCTATCGGGTGCGGAGGGCAGGAATCGAGCACATCCAGCACGATCCTTGGTCGTTCCGGCAGGAGTGGATGGGAGAACTCGACCGCCATCTCTTCGCAGAGGGCAACCATCACCACATTTGGCGGTTCATGGGCGCCCATGTGGGCGAGAGGGACGGTGTGGCGGGCGTGCAATTTTGTGTGTGGGCCCCCAATGCCCGCAGCGTGGCGGTGCTGGGAAATTTCAATGGCTGGGATGGCCGCCACCACCCCATGCAACTCCGGCTGGGGGGAATTTGGGAACTCTTCATCCCCGGACTCCATGCGGGAGAGATTTACAAATACGAAGTGCGTGCCCAAAACGGCCACTGCTATCAAAAATCAGACCCCTACGGCTTCCGCCACGAGGTGCGTCCCAACCATGGCTCCATCGTGGCCGAGCGGGGGCGCTACCACTGGAATGAT
Organism: Cyanobium sp.; assembly: GCA_044234195.1. Classification (GTDB taxonomy): domain Bacteria; phylum Cyanobacteriota; class Cyanobacteriia; order PCC-6307; family Cyanobiaceae; genus Cyanobium. The sequence continues at coordinate 1,956 of JBIIJA010000329.1, forward strand.
GGCCATTGGATCGACCAGCGGGACAGCCGCAATCCCCTCGATCAGCCGATCGCGGTGTATGAGGTTCACCTGGGGAGTTGGATCCATGCCGCGGCCGATCAACCCTTCATCGAGCCGGATGGCACCGCCAGAGCGCCCGTGCCCGCTGCTGATCTCAAGCCAGGAGCACGCCTTCTGACCTACACGGAACTGGCCGATCGCCTGATTCCCTATGTGAAGGAGCGGGGCTTCACCCACATCGAAATGCTGCCCATTTCCGAGCATCCCTTTGATGGCTCCTGGGGGTATCAGGTCACCGGCTGGTATGCCCCCACCAGTCGCCATGGCACCCCGGATGAATTCCGTGCGTTTGTCGACCGTTGCCATGCGGAAGGCATCGGGGTGATCCTCGACTGGGTGCCTGGCCACTTTCCGAAGGATGCCCATGGCTTGGCATTCTTTGATGGCACTCACCTGTATGAACACGGGGATCCACGCATTGGGGAGCACAAAGAATGGGGAACCCTGATCTTCAATTACAGCCGCAATGAAGTGCGCAATTTCTTGGTGGCCAATCTCGTGTATTGGTTTGAGGAATTCCACATCGATGGCATCCGGGTTGACGCGGTGGCGTCCATGCTCTACCGCGATTACCTTCGCCCAACTGGCGAGTGGATTCCCAATGAACATGGAGGCAGGGAAAATACCGAGGCGGTGAGATTTTTGCAGCAGGCCAACCATGTGCTCTTCCAACATTTTCCAGGAGCGCTTTCGATTGCCGAGGAATCCACCACCTGGCCACTGGTCACCCAGCCCACAGATATCGGCGGACTGGGATTCAATCTGAAATGGAACATGGGCTGGATGCACGACATGCTCGATTATTTCGAGATGGATCCATGGTTCCGCCAATTTCACCAGAACAACGTCACATTTTCAATCTGGTATGCCTTTACAGAGAACTTCATGCTTGCCCTGAGCCACGATGAAGTGGTGCACGGCAAGAGCAATTTGCTGCACAAGATGCCAGGGGATGATTGGCAAAAGTTCGCCAATGTGCGTGCACTTCTAGCCTACATGTGGACCCATCCAGGCAAAAAAACGATTTTTATGGGCATGGAATTTGGCCAGAGAGCCGAATGGAATGTTTGGGGAGATCTGCAATGGGATCTCCTCCAGTACGAGGCCCATAAAAATTTGCAGCGACTGGTTGATGATCTGAATGTTTTCTACAAGTCAGAACCGGCCCTGTGGAGAGATGATTTTAATCAATACGGATTCCAAT
>JBIIJA010000330.1:0-3216 GCA_044234195.1 Cyanobium sp.
GGCCTAGGGATGAATGTTCTGGCTTTTCTCACACAAGCCTCCGTTTTTTTGGTCCAAGTTATTGCCGACTCCTCGATTTTTGGTCGTCTCACAGAGGTGCTTGAAAGCCCTGGAGAGGAACCCGAACCCGGCCGCAAATGCTGGGTCGATCTTTCACCCAAATCGGACATTAGGTGCCATCGTCTTTGCTATGCCCACCCGGGCCGCCGTCAGCTGATGAATAATGTTGCCGCCACATTCCCAGGCGGAAAGATGACCGCCCTGATTGGTGGATCGGGAAGTGGGAAGAGTACTTTAGCCCAAATAATTTCAGGAATGATTCCCCCAACTTCTGGCACCATTCGCTACGGCTCTGTCTACCAAGGAGATCTTTCTCTGACATGCCTCCGCGAGCAAGTCTGCCTTGTGACGCAGGACTCTCATTTTTTTAATCGCACCATTCTTGAGAATTTTCTTTTCATTCACCCTGAGATCTCCTATCCCGACGTGATCGAGGCTTGTGAAGTGGCAATGGCTGATGAGTTTATCTCAGAATTGCCCAATGGTTATCAGACAATGATCGGTGAGTTCGGCACAAACCTTTCCGGAGGTCAACGTCAGCGCCTAGCGCTGGCAAGGGCTATCGCCAAAAATCCGCCGATCTTGATCCTCGATGAATCCACCAGCGCACTTGACCCTGTCCTCGAGCAACAGCTCTTGGATCAGCTAATGGCCTACCGCCACGGCATGACAACGGTTCTCATCAGTCACCGCACAACCGTGATCGCTCGTTGTGACTGGATCATTCACCTGGAGCAGGGAGTGGTGAAATTTCAGGGGAGCCTGGATGAGGCGAGGATCCATCCACCGCTCCACCGCTTCCTGCCGAGAGGCAGCGATGACTGAACTGGAGCCACTGAAAACAGGGGATTCTCAACTGGAGTCCACCAGCCCTCAACGCTCTGCCTTGCGCCGGCCCCCGGGCGATCTCCACCTGAATCGACTCAACCCTGAGGATTACATCCCATCCGTTGGCCCTTGGATCCGCCTCACCAGCAGCGTCCTGCTAGCCAGTGTGGCCGTTGCCATCACGTTTGTGAGCTTGGCTCCTTACCGCGTTGTGGTTCGGGGTCACGGCTCAGTTCGCCCTGCGGGAGAGCTGGTGTTGATCAATGCCCCGTTTGAGGGGCGGGTGGTGGCGATTGATGTGAAAGCCAATCAAATGGTTCGCGCAGGAGACTCGATCGTGCGTCTAGACCGCAGTCAGGACCTTGGGCAAACCGCCCAGTTCACCCAAAGCCAACAAGCGCTCCTGCGCCAGAGCGCAGCCCTGAGGAGCCAAACTGATGCGGAACTGGCTGCAGCGGCCCTGGAGGTAGAGAAGGCCCGTTCGGCCTTGGATCTCGCGGCATCCGAATATGAACGCTATCGCCAATTGGAGGCATCGGGAGCCATCTCCGAAAGCATGTTTGCCGAGAAGCAGGCGCGCTACAGCCAGGAGAGAGCTTCCCTAGCCCAAGCCAGCAAGCGACTGGACGAGATTCAATCAAAGGCCCGAAGCAGTGAAGCCCAGCTGGAGAGGGAGCGAGCCGCCATCATGGCTGGGTTGGGGCAAGCCCAGCGGAAGGTAGTGAATGCAACGGTGCGAGCTCCCGTCGCTGGCGTGGTGTTCAAGTTGGACGTGCGTAGCCCTCTGCAAACAGTTTCGGCCGGGGAACCTCTAGCTTCAATTGCTCCTTCCAGGGCAGAATTGGTTGCCAAAGTGGCCGTCCAAGGGGAAGATGTCGCCAACATCAAAGTGGGACAGCGGGCTAACCTACGGCTACAGGCTTGCCCATATCCCGATTTTGGAACATTGCCGGCCGAAGTGCTAACCATCTCTCCCGATGCTTTGCCACCCCAACCCCTGGAAAGCGGAGAAAAAGAGGGCGAAAGAGTAGCAATAAACGGTCTCTATGAAGTGACCCTAAAGCTCCTTAAAAGGGAATTGAGAACGGCAAATCGGAAATGCGAGATCAGACTTGGGATGGCACTCACTGCGGACATCACCACACGACAGGAACCGCTGATGCAATTTGTCTTGCGCAAAACAAGACTATGGGTTGGAAACTAAAAAAAAGCCGACCCCAAAATGGAGTCGGCAGGTAGACTAAATCGCCATTACTTTTTGGCTTGGCCGTAGTTTGTGCCTCCGTAGAAGCTGCCTGGGTTTGCCCCAGTGCCTCCAGAGCTCTTGAACTGACCATAATTGCTGCCATTGTAGGCAGAACTCGGCTTGCTCACACCGCCGGTGAGCAATTCAGCGTCGTCGTCGCTGAGACCAGAAAAATGTCCCATAGATTTTGGAGGTCAAGTGAAAATCATGGACGAATCTGGATGGACCTTGCCAGGGGTCATACAGCCTCCTCCATGAGCATTTTCAATGTAACACTCCTGAGCAGTTGCGCTTATAAGCATTGCCAGCGGGTTCTCTGAGGAGGCAGGATGAAGGCCCAGGATCAGACTCCGGGGTGGCCCTGAAGCCCTCTTCCCAGAACGCTTTTCCAGCCCAGGCCGAGCCTCTGGTGTCTGTCTGCACAGTCACCCACAACCGGCGTCAGCTTCTGTCAATACTGGAATCCTGCGTCGTCGAGCAGGATTATCCGCACACGCGAATCGAATGGATTATAATTGACGATTCAACTTATGGCCCAATTCCAGAGCTGAGCCAAGCTCGACAAGTGGGAATTGAGGTTGTGTGGCACGAAACGGCCCAGGCGCTTTGCCTTGGTGCCAAGCGCAACCTCGCCGACACCCTGGCGAGAGGCGAAATCATTGTGGTGATGGATGATGACGATTTCTACCCCCCAAGCCGAATTTCCCATGCTGTGGAGCAGCTTTTAGGCGCGGGAGCACAAGTCGCGGGCTGTGATCGACTTCCCCTGCTGCTGCTTCCAGAAGGCAGCCGTTGGCTGACGCGTTCTTACGGCCCAAGCAACGCCACAGGCAACACACTGGCCTACAAGAGGAGCTACCTGGAAGCAGGGCATCACTTTGATCCAAAGGCAGAGCAGGCTGAGGAGCCCTCTTTTTTAAGGGACGCAATCCCCCCACTGCTACAGCTGGACCCATTCCGCACGCTGGTGTGCATCGGCCACGGGGGCAACACTGTGGATAAACGAACCTGGATCGCTGCCCATGGGGGACAAGGATTTGAGCCCCTGCCGGAGGAGACCAGTGGTTTCCCCCCCCCCGACT
>JBIIJA010000331.1:0-3214 GCA_044234195.1 Cyanobium sp.
GCCGGAAGTAGAAGGCCCAGGGGTGCGCGCGCGACTGCGCGGGTGATGGCGTCTGGAAGGAAAGAATGGGGGTCAATGTGTTGCTCTTTTTGATCGGGCATCCACTGCCCTCTGATGTGCTGAGAAACACTGCCCCGCTTCCGTTTTCTTTGCTCCAATAGTGCTCTTGTACTGCTAAGATAAGACCAGCGCCAAAGGCCTAGAGCCCATCGCCTGCGGCAACGAAATCCCCTAGCAATCCATCCATCTTTCATTGCTCGATCTCTGATGAGCTTTCTTTCGCCTGCAGTAGGTCCAGCCGCTGCATTGCTTCCCCTTTCCTTGCATCCAGAGCCCTCGTCTCTGGTGATCGTGGCCGGTGGCGGTCGTGATTTGGCCTGGCCCATGCCACTGATCGCCCGTGAGCTTCTGGCTCAGGCCCATGGCCGCCCGGTGCATCTCCTGCTCCATGGCGGGGCCCGTGGCGCCGATTTGGCCATTGCCCTTGCCGCCGATCAGCTCGGCTGGCCCGCTTCGGCCCTCCCCGCTGATTGGCGCCGCTTTGGCCGTGGCGCCGGCCCCATCCGCAATCGCCAGCTCCTGGAGCAGGCCATCCGTCACGCCCAGAGCCAGTCCACTCCCCACTCAGTGGTGGGGGTGCTGGTGGTGGCGTTTCCCGGTGGGGCAGGCACCGCCTCCCTGCTGCAGCTCTCCCGCCAGCGGGTGCTCTCTTCTGTGGTGCCGCTGCTCGTGGTTGAGGTGGCCCATTCCCTCGGCTCCGCTCTGGCTCCTGCTTAGGGCCAAGCCCTTTCGCTTGCCCTTCTCACTCCTGCATTCCCATGGCTGTTTCCATCCCCCTTCCCACGGCTCCGGCTGTGCCTGAGCTAGCGGAGCCCCAGGCCACACCCAGGCTATCCGGCCCTGCCTGCACCATCCATCCCCACTCCGGGGCCTCGTCTTTGACCCTCTGGCAGCTGGGCATTGAGGCCCAGGAGATCACCTCGGCCATCGCCCTTCTGGCTGATCAGCTATACAGCGACGAGGAGGCCGCCCGCACCACAGCGATCGAGCACCTCGAATCCACCCTGCTCCTAGAAGAGCGCAACAAGGAAGCCCTCGCCGCCAAGGCTGATGCCACCTGCTGGGTGATCGAGCATCTGCGCGCCCAATCGGCCTACCGCAGCCAACAGGCCAGGCGCCTGGCCGCCCTCGCCCAGGGCGATGCCTCCCGCGCTGATGCCCTTGAAACCACTCTCATTCACATCCTTACCCGCCTGCAACCTGCCGCCACCCGCTTCTCCTTCCCCCACCACAACCTCACCTCCCGCCGCTCCCAAGCCGTCGCCATCGACGACGACTCCGCCCTCCCCGCCGAGTGGCTCACCGTCAAAACGACCACCCAGCCCGATAAAGCCGCCATCAAAGCTGCCCTCAAAGCCGGCCACACCATCCCCGGCGCCTCCCTCCTCTCCCGCCGCACCTGGCACATCCACTGAAGCCAGCGGCTTCCCACATATGGGGTGTGGGCTGCGTTCTTGCGGGTTGCACCCCTTTTTCAGCCATTCACTCTCACTGCTCATTCACACGGCTCCAGCCATGACCAGCCAAACGCTCTCCTCAACCAACGACCACAAGCCCACCCAACAACGCCAACCGCCAGCCAATACAGCTCGCCCCTCGGTGATTCAGATGCTCCGAGAAGCTGATGCTGCCGAACGCAGCCACCACCAGCTCCCGGCCGCAGGCTTCTCCCCTCAACAGATCGAGGCCCTCTCGGCTCCCCTCAACCGCGCCCACATCTCCTCCCGCGAGCAGGGCCGAGGCCGCGTCAATTACCTCCAGAGTTTTGTTGTGCTCCAGGAGGCCAACCGCATCTTTGGCTTTGATGGCTGGCAGAGGCAAACGCTCCTCTGCCGTTGCGTGAGCCAAGCCGAGCGCCTCATTGGCAGGGAGCAGAAATCCGGCTGGGGCGTGACCTACATCGCCCGCGTGCGCATCATCGTTTCCGCCGGGGACCGTGGGCCCCTGGTGCGCGAAGGCACAGGAGCAGGCCATGGCATCGACACCGATCTGGGCCTGGCCCATGAATCCGCCATCAAGGAGGCCGAAACCGATGCCACCAAACGGGCCCTGGTCACCTTTGGCAATCCCTTTGGTCTGGCCCTCTACGACAAGAGCCAGGCTCAGGTGAGCGGGGGGCAGAGGGGATCGGCTCCACCGCAGCCATCGGCTCCAGCACAGAGCCAGGGGGCGCCGGCAGTTGACAAGCCACCCACTGCCAGGCCTGCTCAGCCAGTGGCTCGCCCTGTCCCCCAGCGGCCAAGCCACCCCGCCGCCGAGCCGGTGGTGTGGCAGTCCTCCCGGCAAGCCATCTCAGCGGCCTTCAATGGCCCGCCAAGGGGAAATGGGCTGCAGGGTTCGGCCACAAGCGCACCGACCAGCCAGTCATCCGGCCCGGATGCTCCCCTGGAGCCCACCGCCATCGCTGCGCTGCAGGAGCGGCTCAAGGCCCTAGCCCCTGGCCACCGCGAGGCCTTCTCCCGCGCCTTTCGCTCGGCCTTCCAGGTGCCAGAGGCCACCCCATCGGTGGCGGGGCTCATCAATCAGGAGAGGCACAGGATCTGGATTGAGGAGTTTCTGGCCATGGCCGCTGGGGGCTGACGGCTCTTCCCTGGAGCTGGGGCCTGCCAAAGGCCCCGGCTGCCGCCAGCCGAGAGATCGAGTCACCAGCATCAGCCGGCCCAGAGCAGCCCCATAGGCTCCAGGAGCCAACGGCTCCAGAGCAGCTGGCCCCCGAGCGCTGAGCCACCGCAGCCGCGGAAGGGCAGCCCGGCCCGCTATGACCTCCCCCAGCTATCCCGGCGGCGGCAAGGCAGAACCATTCACGCGAGCGCAAGGGTGCGGCCTGGCTTCCAGGCGCACCCAACACCAGCAACTCCCTCGTGCAACCAGGAGCCGCCGCACTCGTGAAACCCTTGCGCCGCGTGACACGATGAAAGCCCGCCGCTGGGTGCGGACTGCTCCAATGGGCAGGACCAGAGCACCTCAACAGACACGTCAAACGTTCAGACTCAACTAATGCTTGATGCTTGAGCCCTTTACCCCTTTGGTGCTTAGGCTTCTGAGATGACTACTGACGGAAAGAACAATGGCTGACATCGGAGAGTTCATCACCTGCACACCAGGCGTACGTAGCGGGAAAGCTTGCATTGCCGGGACGCGCATCACTGTTGCG
>JBIIJA010000025.1:0-12239 GCA_044234195.1 Cyanobium sp.
CTATTCCTTGATCAAGCGACAAAGCGCCAGCATGTTTAAAACCTCCCCCACCCACGCTGCCGTGATGATCACGGAAGCGGTGGTTCAAAATCCCAACACCTTCCCGAATTGTGGCCGATACCTCGGCGACCTTTACAGCGCCCGGGTCTCCAGCACGGGGACGGCTCCAGCCAGCGACGCTCCCACGACGCTCCAGGTGCAACCGAGCAGTCAAGCTGGTCAAGGTGGCATGACACGCAGTGAGCGGTACGGCAACTGATTCCAGCGGCCAGAAGACAACATGGGCAACGATGCTGCTCCCCCTGGTGCTCATTGCCTTAGGGGGACTTTCGGGCTGCGCGGAAGAACCCCTTCCCACGCCAAAAGTGAGCCGGGAAGATTGTTTGCGGGGACTGGACATGAAACAACTCAAGGCGGCCATTGCCCGCTGCGACGCGGTGGTGGCCGCCTTCCCGACGGACCCCTTACCTCTGAATGAGCGGTTTTTGCTGCACACCCTCAATCAGGACAGCCGTGCCGCCTGCCGCGACATCGTGCGTGCCAATGCGTTGGCACGTCGTGCCCAGCCTGCCCCCTTGGATGAGCTTCTGCGCCAAGACCTGGCATTACGGCTGGCCAGCTGCCAGCCGCGGCCCACGGCGGCTCAGCAGAGATCCAGCCACTGACGGATCCGTTGCGGCAGCTCCTGACGGAACATTGACCTGGCCGGCGTAAACACCTCAGAGATCCGCGCCGTTTTGCAGGCCAGCAGCTCATCCACCAAGTGATCCGCCGCTCCGAGCTGCATCCAGTGACTGGTGAGGCTCGCGCCCATGCCAATGCGGTGACACCGGTCCTCCGCCTGCTCGGCCTCTCCTGGCGTCCATGGCCGCTCCACCAGCACGACATGGCGGGCACGGTGGAGGGTGAAGCCCAAGCCACCCGTTCCAAACGTGGCGATTAACGCCGGCCTCTTCCCCTCCTGGAAGGCATCCACAAGGGATTGCCTGCTCCTGGGCGCCACCGCACCGGTGAGAGCCACAGGCTCTGCCCCCCCACCGCTCAGAGCAACCACCAGGGCACGGACCGTGGCGACAAAGGCGGTGAACACCACCACGGGTTCCCCCCGGCTGAGCAGCTCCGCCACCAGGGCCACCACCGCCGCCACCTTTGCCTGGGAGCCGAGCTGCCGCAAGGCCGTGAGCACCGCCAGGGTCTCCGCATCACGACGCACCAGCCCTCGAGCAGCCCGCTGGCGGTAATGGTCCACGATGCCCTCCAAACGCCGCTGAAACCGCTCGGCCTCCGCGGGAGAGAGGTCGACGGGGTGCATGAGGCGGTGCTTGGGCGGCAGGTCGAGGCACTGCTGCTTCTGGCGCAGCAGCACCAACGGACGCACAAGGCGGTGAAGCTCCTCCAGCCGGGTGGCTCCCTGGGCATGCCATTGGCGGGACCCTCGCAGTTCGCGCCAGTGGCCCTGGCAGTAACGCTCCTCAAAGCGGCGCTGATCAGCCGCCAGGGGATGGCCGATGGCAGCCAGCAAGGGGAAGAGCTGAACGGGCCGCCCATTTTTCATGGGGGTGCCGGTGAGCAGCCAAGCCGCCCGCAGCCGGGGATGGCGAGCCAACCTCAAAAAGGCCTGGGTGCGCCGAGCGGAAAAGGTTTGGGCGAAGTGGGCCTCATCCGCCAGCAGCACACATCCCGCCGGGGGCAACTCCCTCGGCAACCGCGCCCAGCTGTGGAGTTCCAGAGACAGGTCCAGCGCCAAGGCCTCCTGTCGCCAGTGGTGGTGCAAGCCGGCAGGGGCCACCACCACCAGCCGGCAATCCGCGAGGCGCACCATCGCCCGAGCCGCAGCCAGGGCGGTCAGGGTCTTGCCCAACCCCATGGCATCGGCGAGCACGGCCCCGCGGCGGGCCAACAGCCAGCGGGCCCCTGCCCGTTGGTGGGCAAACAACTTGCGGCCATCACCGAGGGGGCTGTTCAGAGCGGCGGCGGCCACCAGCTCCCGATGGGTCGGCAAGGGAGGCAGTGGCTGCTCCAACCATTCGCACCATTGCAACAACTCCGGCGTGAGGGGAAAACGTCCCGCCAGAGTTCGGCGCAACACGCCGGCGGCCTCCAGGGGGAATTGCCAGCACCGGCTCGAAGCGTGCCAACGCCCGCCCGGGCGGATCGCACTGAGCTGGGCAGAGGTGACCGGATCGAACGGCATGACCACCTCGATCAACCCGGAGGCCCCGAGGCGCATCTCTAGAGCGGTGCCCCGGGGTGTGGGCAAATGGAGAAACTGCAATCAGCGACACATTGCCAGAGGAAACAGCAGAGGCAAACTTCATGCCACTTGAGGGAACGGCATGTTGGCCGGGGATGGTGTTTTCCTGGAAGACCTCTGCCCCAAATCCCACGCCCGACGGTGGCGACACTCGCTCCATCACCTCACAGGTGGCCGCTGCCTTTATTGCGGCGGCACTTCTGAATCCATCGACCATGTGCGGCCCCAAAGCCATGGAGGCACCAGCGTGACGGAAAACTGTGTGCCCGCCTGCCTGAGTTGCAACGGGAGCAAGGGAGATAGCGAAGCTTTTTTCTGGTATCGGCACCAATCGTTTTACGACCCACGCCGTGCGATGGCGCTGAAAGCCTGGACGGAGGGGGATCTCAGGCTCGCCCAGCGGCTTTTGGCCTGGAGCAGGGCAGGGGAGCCGATGGAAGGAGCCCAGTCCACGGAGCGGATTCGTGCTCACCAGACGCGGCAAGCCGCTTCACCGCTGTGGCGCTGGCAAATGGCCTCCTGATCCTGGGGCTGCTCGGGCGCCACCACCAGGGCCATGAGCACCAGGACAACGGCGAGAACCATGGGCACACTGGCACTCGATCGACCACAGACCGCCCGGGGGACGACACGCTCCTTTGCGTGAGCGCTCCTTTTGCCCTTAGCACTCCTTGGCCTGGGCGGAGACGACCAGGTTGCTGAGGGGATCCACTGGGCCCGGGGAGCCAGACGGACCGAGGGGGTCAGCAGAATGGGAGGAATCACAGCGGCCATGGAGCAGCGGAGGTGACAGGAACAGGGAGCGAGGACAGCACCAGAAATAGCGCTAGTACAAACGTACTGAAGCAGGTGAGTCCTGTCAACTGGGAGGCGCCAAGGGGCATCGGCCGTGTGCTGATCTTCGGGGGGGGCTACACCGGCCTGAGAGTCGCCAGGGTGCTGAACGAGTTGGGCGTGCCGGCGACCCTCACCTACCGGTCCCCGCTCCCCCCCCCTGCCCTCGATCCCCAGCAGTGGATTCGCTTTGACGCCGAGGCAGGCGCCCTGCCGGGGGGCCAAGACTTTGCCGGCATCAGCCATGTGTTGGTGACCATTCCTCCGAAGGACCAAGGAGACGATCCGGTGCTCAGCCACCTCCGCCCTCTGCTCCTGCACAGTGCCCCCTCCTGGGTGGGTGTGCTCTCCACCACTGGGGTTTACGGCGACCATGGGGGCCGGTGGGTGCATGAAGCCAGCCCCCTGCAACCCACCCCGGGCCGGAGCCAGGCCCGGCTCCTGTGCGAGCAGGCCTGGCGCAGCAGTGGTTTACCGGTTCAGCTGTTCCGGCTGCCGGCCATCTACGGGCCGGGACGCAGTCCCTTCCAAGCCCTCAAGGAGGGGCGGGCGCGCCTCATCCACAAACCTGGCCAGGTGTTTTCCAGGGTTCATGTGGATGACATCGTCGGGGCGCTCCTGCACTGCTGGGCCCTGCCGGCCAGGGAGCGCCCTCCCACCCTCAACTTGGCGGATGGGGTGCCCTGCTCCTCCAGCGAGACCCTCGGCTACGCCGCGCACCTCCTGGGGTGCAAACTGCCCCCAGTGGAGCGTTTCGCTGATATCGCCAGCACCATGAGCCCAATGGCCAGAAGTTTCTGGATGGAAAATCGCCGTGCGGATAGCCGCTTGCTCAGGGAGCAGCTGGGCTACAGCCTGCGCTATCCCAGCTACCGAGAGGGCTATCGGGAGGGCTGCGCCCCCGATTGGGAGCCCCCCGGGGAGTCGCCCAGGGAGGGCATATTGAGGTCTTGACCCATTCGGCGCCAATCGATTTGCAGCCACCCTCTCTGCAAACCCTGTCCCAAACCCAGCAGCAACAACCCCACTAGCAACCACCGGATCATGGGTGCCCCTTCCGAAGGAACCCCACCATCGAAGCCCAACTCCAGCCCTCTTGTCATCGCCCTGGGTGACCCTGCGGGCATTGGTCCGGAAGTGGTGCTGAAAGCGCTGGCCAAACCAGAGCTGGCGGGCACGCCCGTGATGGTCGTGGGCTGTCGTCGCTGGCTGGAGCAGACCCATCGGCTCCTGCGACCCCTCAGCGAGGAGCCCCTGGCCGATCCTGCGGATCTGGTGGTGGAGGACGTCCCTTTGGAGGAGACCGTCACGACTGGGATGGGCTCGGCCGCCTCAGGGGCCGCCAGCTTTGCCTGGCTCAGCCGGGCCTGTGGGCTCGTGCAAGCTGGAGCAGGCCGCGCTCTGGTCACGGGCCCCATCGCCAAAGCGGCCTGGCATGCCGCCGGCCACCGCTATCCCGGCCAAACGGAACGGCTGGCGGAGCTGTGCGGTGTCGCCCAGGCCTCCATGCTCTTCACCGCTCGGCCCCCTCGTGGCCCCTGGCGGTTCAACACCCTGCTGGCCACCACCCACATCCCCCTGGCGGAGGTGCCCGCAGCGTTGGACGCGGATTTGGTGAGCCTGCAACTTGAGCGTTTGCTGGGCTTTTGCCAACGCTTCCAGCCCCGGCCTCGGCTGGTGGTGGCGGGACTCAACCCCCATGCCGGGGAATCCGGCGCCCTGGGCAAGGAAGAGCAGCGCTGGCTGGAGCCCTGCCTGCGAAGCTGGCAAGCACGCCATCCAGAGGTGCATCTGGAGGGTCCATTACCACCAGACACCTGTTGGCTAGAGGCGGCCGAGGCCTGGCAGGAGGAGCAGATGGGCCCGGATGGATTTTTGGCTCTGTATCACGACCAAGGACTGATCCCTGTGAAGCTGCTGGCGTTTGAGCGGGCGGTCAACACCACCCTGGGGCTTCCCTTTCTCCGCACCTCCCCTGACCATGGCACGGCCTTCGGGATCGCCGGGCGCGGGTTGGCTCGGAGCACAAGCATGGTCGCCGCCCTGGAAACAGCCTGGGAGCTGGGTTAAGGGCCCTAACGCAGTCGGCTGGGGGGATGGTTTAGGGCCGAATGCGCATCAACACCTGGCCGAATTCCACGGGCGTTCCACTCTCCACCAGGATCTCCACCACCTCGCCGGCCACTTCCGCCTCCAGCTCATTCATGAGCTTCATGGCTTCGAGAATGCACACGGTCTGCCCCGCCTTGATGCGGGTGCCCAGCTCCACGAACGGCGGTTCCCCTGGCGCTGGAGACCGGTAGAAGGTTCCCACCATCGGGGCCGTAATCGGCAGAAGATCACTGCGGCTCGCGACGGTGGCCGGTGGGGGGGGGGCAGGGGAGGGAGCCGCCGCCTCCTGGGCCGCAGGCGCCATCATCACCGGCAGGGCCTGGGGGGCAGGTGCCGTCACAGAAACCGGGAGATTCCGCCTCACTTCGAGGCGAAAATCTTCCCCCTCGAGGCGGAACTCCTGGATGTCGCTCTTGCTGAGCTGTTCCAGCAGATCGCGCAATTGCTGGTGGTCAAGTTGCATGGCCATCAGGACTCCCGGCCCAGATAGGAATCGGTGCGCGTGTCCACTTTGATCTTGTCGCCGATGGAGATGAAGAGCGGCACCATCACCTGGGCACCAGTTTCGAGGATGGCCGGCTTGGTGCCGCCTGTGGCCGTATCTCCCTTGACGCCGGGGTCGGTCTGGGTGATTTCGAGCACCACGGAATTGGGCAGCTCCACCTCCAAGGGTTTGTCGTTGTGGGTGAGCACCGTCACCTCCATGCCTTCCTTGAGGTATTTGCGTTGGGGACCGATGTCATCCGCTGTGAGACGGGTTTCTTCGTAACTGCCCATGTCCATGAACACATACTCATCGCCCTCCATGTAGGTGTGCTGCAGGGTGGCCTTCTGCAGGAGGGCCTGGGGAACAGTTTCGCCGGCGCGAAAGGTGCGCTCCACCACGCTGCCCGATTGCACGGCCTTCAACTTGGTGCGCACGAAAGCAGAGCCCTTTCCAGGCTTCACGTGGAGAAACTCAATGACCCGCCAGACCTGTCCATCGAGTTCGATGGTGGAGCCTGTACGAAAATCATTGCTGGAAATCATGGCGGCGCCACGGATCGGGGGATTGTACGTCTGGCTACCTGCCGGCCTGGGGCAACGGCCTGCCCAACGCCAACAGTCCCTCGATGGGTTGTGCCAAAGTCCTTTCAGCGACAGGACCGGCATGGTGTCTGGACCCTCCCTCTGGCCACACCGCTGCCCCTGGCCCCATCGTCTCTCCAGGGTGCTTGGGGGGCTGCTGGGAGGCCTGCTGGTGGTGGTGCTCACCCTCCTGCCGCCGTGCACGCCGCCTGCCTGGGCCTACCTGCCCAAGGGCAATGCCGTCACGGATCCGGAAGCCCTGCTGCGCAACGCCCTGCCCATCAGCCAACCCAATCTCCAAGATTTGCAACACCGGCTCGAGGCCACCAGCGACGACCTGCGGTCCAAGCGCTGGAACGCCCTCACGTCGGCTGTGCGGCGCAGCCAATCCCTCCTTTCCAACGATCGGGAGAAGATCCTCGCGGCCTTCCCTGCGGAGCAGCGGGAGGTGGCCACAGCCAAACTGGCCAGCCTGGAAGGGCACCTCCAAGACCTCTCAGCAGCCGCCGAAACGCAAAACCGGGATGGTTTCCTGACGGCCCGGCGGGCGGCCCTCAGCGACATCGGCACCGCCGAAGACCTGCTGGTGGGTCCCTTTCCCTTTGCGATCCCGTCGGATTACGACAAGCTGCCCCGATTGCTCGGCCGCGCCCGGGTGGAGCTGCGCACCAACAAGGGCCCCCTGCAGGTGGTGGTGGACGGCTACAACGCCCCCCTCACGGCCGGAGCCTTTGTGGATCTGGTGAAACGGGGCTTCTACGACGGCCTGCCCTTCAACCGGGCGGAAGATTTTTATGTGCTGCAAACCGGCGATCCCGAGGGACCCGCCGATGGCTTCATCGATTCGGCCACAAAAACGGAGCGGCACGTTCCCCTGGAAATCCGCGTTGCCGACCAGGCCGTGCCCTATTACAACCAGACCTTCGAAGACCTGGGGATTTTCAAGGCGGAGCCCGTGTTGCCCTTCAACGCCAAGGGCACCCTGGGTTGGGCCCACTCCGATGGGGCCCTGGACGATGGCAGTTCGCAATTTTTCCTCTTCCTCTCCGAACCGGAGCTCACCCCGGCTGGCCTCAACCTGATCGACGGCCGCTACGCCGCCTTCGGCTACGTGGTGGACGGACTGGAGGTGCTGGATGAGCTCAGCGCCGACGACAAAATCGTGAGCGCCAAAGTGATCGAAGGAGCTGACAACCTCAAGCCCCATGGCTGATGGGCCCACCCTGGCCGATCTGGGGGAGTGGGAGCTCATCCGGCGGCTGGGGGCCTTTGCCCCACCGGGTCAGTTTGCCGATGATGGGGCCTTGCTCAGGTTGAGCGGCGATCCATCGCTGGTGGTGAACACGGATGTGCTGGTGGAGGGCCTTCATTTCAGCGACGCCACCACCGAGGCGGCTGATGTGGGCTGGCGCGCGGCGGTGGCCAACCTCTCCGATCTGGCAGCCATGGGGTGCACGGAGGTGGTGGGCCTCACGGTGGGCCTGGTGGCGCCGGCTTCCACCCCTTGGACCTGGGTGGAGGGGGTGTATGGGGGGCTGGCCGAGGCCCTGGCCACCTACGGCGGCGTGCTCCTTGGGGGCGATTGCAGCGGCGGTGCCCAGCGCCTCCTGGCGATCACGGCCATCGGGCGGTTGGCCCCCGTAACCCGGGAACAGCCCCCCATTGCAGGAGCAACGAAGGAAAGGGGATGCGCCCCTCCCGGGCCGATCCGCCGCAGCGATGGGCGCCCCGGCGACTGGCTTGTGAGCAGTGGCCCCCACGGCCTCAGCCGGCTGGGGTTGGCCCTGTTGCAGGCCCCTGATGGACCTCTCGCCGCTCAGCTCGACGGGGCGTTGCGACAGCGGGCCATCCAGGCCCATCGGCGGCCCCAGGCACGGTTGGATGTGGCACGGGCCTTGATCACCTGCCGCCCCACCGCCACCCCCTGGCGGGTGGGGGGGTGCGACAGCAGCGATGGGCTAGCGGCCGCGGTGGGCGCGATTGCCGCCGCCAGTGGCTGTGGCGCCAGGCTCGATCGCGCTGCCCTGCCCATGGATCCCGCCATGGCGGCCCTACCAGATGCGCAAGCGTGGTGCCTGGACGGCGGCGAGGATTTTGAGCTAGTGCTCGCACTAGAGCCGCGCTGGGCAGGGTCACTGGTGGCGGCCCAGCGGGGCAGTGGCGTGATCGGCGAGTTGGTGGCGGGGCCCGGTGGGGAGGTGCGCTGGAGCGGGCCCGGTGGCAAAGAGCCAATCGCTGTGGAGGGCTACCGCCACTTCGGCTGAAGCCATCCGGCCGAACGGTGCGGCACGGCTGCCATCCCCGCCACCATCCCCTCATAGAGAATGATTTGCCGTCGGGAGGCCAACCAGGTTTTCTGCAGGTTTTCCAGGGCAAAAATGCTGACATTGTGCTCTTGCATTTTTCGTGCCAGCGGCGGCCGCCCCTCTCCATGCACGAGACAACCCCGCGGCTGGAATCCTCAAAAACTGTCGCGATGGCGCACGGGGCCGGGATAACGGGCCACAACCGGGTCGGCGGTGATCAGCAGCAACCCTTCCCGCTCGGCCTGGGCCAGCAGCAGGCGATCAAAGGGATCGCGATGCAGCGGGGGCAGGCGCCCCACCGCCAGCACATGCTCCGCCGCGATCGAGATCTCCAGGAAGCCGCCATCCAGCAGGGTGCGACGCAGGAGGGAAGGCTGCACCTGAAAGCCCTCCCGCCCCAGCGACGCCTTGATCACCAGCTCCCACAAGGAGGCCACGCTGAAGCAGAGGGTGTGCTGAGGATCCTCCAGCAGGTGGATCAGGGAGGCGCCCAAGCGGGCTGGCTCCCCCATTGCCCAAATGAGGATGTGGGTGTCGAGCAGCAGCTTCACCAGCCCGCATCCCCCTCCGCGGCGGCAGCCCGACCCTCGAACGAATCGGCGATGGCGCCAGCGGCCATGGCATCAAAGTCGTCCGGCACGGAGCACTGGCCCGCCAGCAGCCCCAGCCGACGGCGGGGCAACACCGTGTCTCCCTCCACGCGGGTGACCCGCACCAACGGCTTGCCGGCTTTGCAGATCACAAATTCCTCGCCAGCGACAGCTTCGGCCACCAGACGAGAGAGATGGGTCTTGGCCTCATGCAGGTTCACCTGGCGCACAGAACCGAGTTCAAACAGACTTAGTTTAACCAGGTCAAGACAAGCCGATGGCCACCCCGGCGCGGAGGGAACCGTCAGCGACGTGGATCTCGCACACAAACAGCCAGGATGCCAAGAAAAAAGCCGCCCCAATGGGGCGGCGGAACTGACAATTGGGACCAAAACCATCAGGCCAGCGCCAGGCCCAGCTGATCTAGGGAGCCGGGGCCGGCCGAAAGCTCACTTCCAGTTTTTCGCCACGATCTCCGCCAGATCCACCACCCGCTGGCTGTAGCCCCACTCGTTGTCGTACCAGGCGATCACCTTCACCATGTTGCCGCCCATTACCAGGGTGAGCTCGGAATCCACAATGGTGGATTCATCCGTGCCGGCATGGTCGGAGGAGACCAGGGGCAGATCGCAGTACTTGATGATCCCCTTCATTCCGTTTTCAGCGGAGGCCTTGAGCACGGCGTTCACCTCCTCGCTGGTGGTGTCGCGGCTCACCTCCAACACCATGTCAACGACTGACACGTTGGGGGTGGGCACCCTCAGGGCGATGCCGCTCAGCTTGCCCTTCACCGGGGGGTAGACCAGAGCCACGGCCTTCGCGGCTCCCGTGCTGGTGGGCACAATGTTCACGGCAGCCGCACGGGCCCGTCGCAAATCCCGGTGGGAAGCATCAAGAATGCGTTGGTCTCCCGTGTAGCTGTGGGTGGTGGTCATCGTGCCTTTGACGATGCCAAACTCTTGATCAAGCACCTTCACAATTGGCGCCATGCAATTGGTGGTGCAGCTGGCGTTGCTGAGGATGTCCCAATCCTCGTGGCGATACTGATCGGCGTTCACGCCCACCACAAAGGTGCCCACCTTGGCGCCTTTACCAGGGGCTGTGAGGATCACTTTCTTGGCGCCAGCCTCGAAATGCTTGCTAGCCCCCACATCGTCATTGAATACACCCGTGGATTCAATGACGAGATCGACACCCCAGTCTTTCCAAGGAAGATTGGCTGGGTTGCGATCATAAAAAACCTTGATCTCCTTTCCATTCACACTGATTGAATTATCGGTGTATGTGACATCCACCCCCCGCAGTGGACCCAACATTGAGTCGTATTTCAGCAGGTGGGCATTGGTGGAGGTGTCGCCGGAGCCATTCAGGCCAACGATCTCAAGATTGGTGTTGGCCCCGCGGCTCAACCAACAGCGCATGAAATTGCGACCAATACGGCCAAATCCATTAATTGCAACGCGCAGGGCCATGGAAGGAAGCGGCAGGGCCGCTGGCAAGAGGGATTTCGGCGTCCGATCATACAGAAATCAGAATCCCCCCCTCCCCATCGAATGGGCCTTCACCTCTGGGGAGGGACCCATGCGAAGCAACTCGTAAAGCGGAAGGGGGGGCGCAAGGGGGCGTTACGCCTTATTTTCGGCAAGATGTCGGTGACGCCCTTGGACCTTGTGCTGGATCGCGATCGGCCCCTCCACTTCGTTGGGGTTGGTGGCATCGGCATGTCGGCTCTCGCCGCCATTCTTGTGGAACGGGGGTTTACCGTTAGCGGCTCCGACCCCAAACCTTCCCCCGTGCTGAGGCGGTTGGCCGGTCTGGGGGTCAGGGTCTTTGAGGAACAGAGCAGTGCCACCATCGAGAGCCTCCTGGCTGGCGGTGGCCCTCCCCCTTTGGTGGTGCTGAGTTCGGCCGTGCGAGAGACGAATGCGGAAGTCGCGGAGGCCCGGCGGCGGGGATTGCCTCTCTTCCATCGCTCCGACGTGCTGGCAGCCCTGATCAACAGCCAACCCTCCATCGCCGTGGCTGGAAGCCATGGGAAAACCACCACCAGCACCCTGATCGCCACCTTGCTGGAAGCCACAGGGCAAGATCCCACGGCGGTGATTGGGGGCATCGTGCCTGCCTTCGGAAGCAATGGCCGCCAGGGGTCTGGCCGCCTTTTGGTGGCCGAGGCGGATGAATCCGACGGGTCCCTGGTGAAATTCAGCCCAACCCTGGCCCTGCTCACCAATATCGAGCTGGATCACACCGACCATTACCCCAATCTTCAGACCCTGATCGATACCCTCAAACAGTTCAGTGACGGCAGTGGAGCCTTGCTGGCCAATCGGGACTGCCCGATCCTGCGGGAGCACTTCCAGGCGGATGCCTGGTGGTCGATCCAAGATCCAGAGGGAGCCGACTATGCCGCCCTGGCCACCAGTGAACGGGGCGATGGCACCACCGCCACCTACTTCGAGCGGGGAGAGAAGATCGGCACCTTGGAGGTGCCTCTCCCCGGCCGGCACAACCTCAGCAATGTGATCGCCTCCCTCGCGGCTTGCCGCCGAGAGGGAATCCCTTTTGCCGACCTCCGGCGGGCCCTGGGCAATCTGCAAGCCCCAGGCCGGCGCTTCGACTGCCGGGGGCTGTGGCATGAACGGATTGTGGTGGATGACTACGCCCATCACCCCAGCGAAGTGTCCGCCACCCTGGCGATGGCACGCCTGATGGTGGAGAGCGGCCGGAGCCCCCTCCCCTCCCAGCCACGCCGCCTGTTGGCAGTATTCCAGCCGCATCGCTACAGCCGCACCGCCCAATTCCTCAGCGAATTTGCCGAGGCTCTCGCCCTGGCCGACCGGGTGATCGTGGCGCCGCTCTACAGCGCCGGAGAGGCCCCCATCGAAGGGATCTCCAGCGAGACGCTGGCGGCTGCCGTGCATGCGATCGCCCCCTCCGTGCCTGTGCAGGCTGCGGCCAGCCTGGACCAGCTCACCGACCAAGTGGCGGCCTTCAGCGAGCCGGGGGACCTGGTGCTGGCCATGGGCGCCGGCGATGTGAACAGCCTCTGGGAGCGTCTCGGCACCCTTGGCGACC
>JBIIJA010000302.1:0-3468 GCA_044234195.1 Cyanobium sp.
TGCCGATTCCTCACAAGACCACCCTCTTGCTTCCCCTCTATTTGGATCGCCAGCGGGCGCAAGGGGAGCTGCAGCGCATTCGCTCCAGCCATCCTGACCTTCCAGTGCAGCTTGCCACCCTTCCCCTGAGCCAGGCCAATGCCGTTGTGGCGGGCCTCAAGAAAGATGTCAAACCCGGCTATGTCCTGTCCGCCCCTGTGGTTCCACGCCGCCAGGATTTAGAACAAGCTACCGTTTTGCTTCGGCAAAAGGGACTCAGCGACAGTCAAATCAAACAGGGGCTGACTGTCCCGATCTTCTATACCAGGCCCTTTCTCACATCCCAAACCCCTGATGGTGAAAGGGGTCTGTTGTTTCTGAGTTATGACGACCTGAAGCAAGCCCTTTCCAGCCAGCCCTCCCCTCCACGGCGCATTGAGGCAGCGGATATCACTGCCATTCTTCATCGGCTCATGCAAACCCCGCAGGATTTGTTTGTCTTCCTGCCCCCCCGGGCATCAAGGGGGAAGACGAACGGACCTCCCGTTCCACCCCCACCGCCGCCCAGTGTCGGACCTTAGGCATCCCCGCCCATCCACGGCCTCATCGACACGGCCACTGAGTCGTCATCGCAGAGGCTCTTGGCTGAGCTAGGTCTCTTTTTGGTCGTCCTCTGGTGGCGCGGAAGTCGCTGTGGGCAGCCATTGAGCAAGGGCACCGGCTCCCAGCAACACCCCGCCCAATGTCAGGGCTAATCCTTTGTTTTGGGCTGCCGGGCCATCCATCCAAGCGGCAGCACTGAGAAAAGCGCCCCCCAGCAGCAAGCTAGGCACCAACACGATTCCTTTGGCTGTGCGGTTCAGGCTCATGGCTTTAGGACACCCCCTCCCCTGGGAGGCAGGGCAAAGATGAGGCCAGTCCAAGATTCACCATGGCATCGCCAAGATCAAGTCCTGTTTTCAGCACGCTCACCTTGGCCACAAGCCTTCCCTCACTCTCGCTGATGGGCCGCAGGTTGACCTTGGTGCCTCGTGGGCCATGCTGTTGCAACCAGTTGAGGGCCTCTTGGCTCTGGCCTTCACTCACCTCGACACAGGCCAGCTGAACTCCATAACTGCGGTTTTGATCGCCCACTTGCAGCTGGGTGGCACTGCGAATGCTCAGGATCTCCGCGGCCATGGCTCTAGGAGCGGCAAGGAAAACTCCGCCCACCATGATGGCCAGGATGAGCAGGGCCTGAACAAGTTGGCGGCTCAGCCCGAGGGGCCAGAGCCCGGGGGCCATTGGGATGGGCCGGGAAGGGGATGGGGCAGGGCTCTGGGGCAACGTCAGAGTTTCGCTCCGCAACTCGGGCAATAGTGGTGAGCACTGGCTGTGGTTTCTCCACAGGCTGTGCATTGACGCACCGTGTCGATCGCCAGCTCCGGATGGGAAGGCAGGCCCACCATCTGGGCGTTGCTGGCACCAGGGGGAACCATCGGGAAACAATTCTCGTTTCTTCGTACGCGCACATCAACGAAAACCGGGCCGGGATGGGCGAGGGCATTGGTCAATTGGGGGATGAGGTCAGCCCGTTCTGTGATCTGGATGCCTCGGACACCGAAGGACTCCGCCAGGGAGGCGAAATCAGGCATCCCATCTGTCATCTCGGAGGCCGAGTAGCGCTCGCTGTAGAAGCTTTCTTGCCATTGCCGCACCATGCCTTGCCAGCCGTTGTTCAGCACCACCACCTTCACGGGTAAGGCGTATTGACTGAGGGTGCCGAGCTCCTGAATGTTCATCAAAATGCTGGCATCACCTGCTACGCACACCACCTGGGCGTTGGGTTTGGCCACCTGAACGCCCATGGCCGCTGGCATACCGAATCCCATCGTGCCCAAGCCTGCGCTGCTAATCCAGTGGCGTGGGCCTGTGGGGAGAAACTGGGCCGCCCACATTTGGTGTTGCCCCACGTCAGTGGTGATGAAGGCTTCCGGAGCAAGCTCCCGCAGGGCGACGACCACTTCCTGAGGGGCAATTTCACCCTCGGGCGAGGGCACCACCAAGGGGTAGTGATGTTTCCAGAGAGCAATGCGAGACAGCCAGGCGTCCGTACGCCCCTTGCCATCCTCCCCCTCGCTGAGGGCAAGCAGGCCAGTGAGCGCGGTTTTGACATCGGCGATGATCGGCACATCAGGCACCCGATTTTTGCCTACTTCAGCCGCGTCAATATCGAGATGAATCACTTGAGCCCGGGTCGCGAAACTGTCCAGGCGACCTGTCACGCGATCATCAAATCTTGCCCCCACAGCAATCAAAAGATCGCACTCCGTCACCGCGAAATTGGCATAAGCCGTGCCGTGCATCCCCAACATGCCCAGGGAAAGGGGAGCGCGCTCATCAAAGGCGCCCTTCCCCATCAGGGTTGTGGTGACAGGAATCTGAAAGCGTTCCGCCAGGCGGTGAATGTCCTGATGGGCTCCGCTGCCCACGGCACCGCCTCCGACGTAGAGCAGGGGGCGGTGAGATTGGCGGATCAAGGCGAGGGCCTCTTGCAACCGCTCAGGATCGGGTTGGGCGGGGGGTTGAAAGCCTGCGGGAATAGCCGTGCCCGGCGCGACCGGCACGTAGTCAAATTCCTCTGCCCCCACATCCTTTGGCACGTCGATCAAGACCGGACCGGGTCGGCCTGATGAGGCGATCAAAAAGGCTTCGGCCACGATTCTGCCGATTTGGGAGGGATCACGCACCACCCAGGAATGCTTCACGATGGGCAGCGTGATGCCAAAGATGTCAATTTCCTGAAAGGCATCCGTACCAATCGCCGCGCGGGGCACCTGGCCTGTCACCACCACCATGGGTACAGAGTCCATGTAGGCCGTGGCGATCCCGGTGACCAGGTTGGTGGCCCCAGGGCCTGAGGTTCCAAAACAGACGCCTACCTGGCCCGTGGCTCTGGCATAGGCATCGGCAGCGTGGGCGCCGCCTTGTTCATGTCTCACAAGGATGTGACGCAGCCAACCCCGCTGTTCGGCCAGATGAAGCTCGTCATAAATCGGCAGGATGGCCCCACCGGGATAACCAAAAATGTGCTTCACCCCGTGGCGATGAAGGGAATCCATCAGCGCGTAACCACCGCTCACGCGCCTAGGTGCGCCGTCCAGCTCCACCCGGGTTTCCATGGCAGGAGCCGAGCTAGCGACTCTGTTTGCTGCTACTTCATTGGAGGGGGTGGGAGTGAGGGTCACAGCGGGTCGGCGGAAAGGAGTGAAGGAGGTACGGCTCTAGCCTTGAGCAACGTCACCGGAACTGTCCAACATTAAAAGCTCTACGCCATGTTGGCTGCCGCAGTCTCCGATCCGCGGCCATGGCCCGGAGGACAGCCGCTGGATCGAGCCAGCGGTTGCCGTAGCGCACTCCCCAGTGGAGGTGAGGCCCTGTGGTATTGCCGCTGAGACCCACATGGCCGATGGTCTGCCCAGTGCGCAGGCGCTGCCCCCTGCGGAGTTG
>JBIIJA010000301.1:0-3472 GCA_044234195.1 Cyanobium sp.
CGGCGGGTGCTGTCCATGGGGGCCAAGGGGTCTGGGGGGCTCGACGCCGACCTCCTCGTGGCTGTGCTCGAGAGCTATCCGCTGGCCAGTCGTAGCCGCCAGCAGTGCGCCCTCGTGCTGGGAGCTCTGGCCAAGCATCAAGCCCTGGCCCTCCCGGCCGATTGGCTGGAGCTGGGGAGGGGTTACGGCCTCCATACGGCCCGCTTCCGCCCCCTGCCCAGCGATTCCCAGATCCTGCACGCCGCCGAGCGGATCCCCAATCCCCGCTGGCGCCTTGTTTATGGCCTGATGGCCACCTATGGCCTGCGCAATCATGAGGTGTTCTTTTGCGATTTTTCTTCTCTCGCTCCAGGGGGCGACAAGGTGGTGCGGGTGTTGCCCACCAGCAAGACCGGCGAACATCAGGTGTGGCCTTTTCAACCTGAGTGGGTGGAACATTTCGCCCTAGAAGATTTGGCCAGGGATCCCGAAGCTTTGCCCTCCGTCCAGACGGATCTGCGGCGCACCACCCTCCAAAACGTGGGTCAGCGGGTGTCGGAGCAATTTCGCCGCTATGGGTTGCCTCTCACTCCCTACGACCTCCGCCATGCCTGGGCCGTGCGAACCATTCACATCGGCCTGCCAGACACCGTAGCCTCGCGAATGATGGGCCACTCGGTGACGATCCACACCCGCACTTATCACCACTGGATCACCCGCAGGGATCAGCAGCAGGCCGTGGACGCCGCCCTTGCCCGGCGACAGGCGAGCTGAGGGGCCAGGCAGAGTGTGGGGCTTCTGTGGGAGCTCTATGAAACCGTTGCCGGCTGATACAGGTGAGGGTGCGCTGGATGCGGCCGCCGCTGAACTGGGTCAAGGGGGTTGGAGTGCGCCAGAACCGGATCCTGAGGCCTATCAGCGGCGCATGGAGCGCAGGCGCCAGGTCCAGCAGATGCGCCTGGAGAGCCGCCAACAGGAGAAGGGCCTTGTGTTGGTCTTCACGGGTGAGGGCAAGGGAAAGACCACGGCAGCCTTGGGGCTGGTGCTTCGCATGCTCGGCCATGGGGAAAGGGTCTCTGTCATCCAGTTCATCAAGGGGGGCTGGCAGCCTGGAGAGGCGATGGCCCTGAAACGCTTCGGGGAGGACCTGCACTTCCAGGCTCTTGGGGAGGGCTTCACCTGGGAAACCCAGGATCGCGAGCGGGATCGCAGAGCCGTGGCCGTGGCTTGGCAGCAGGCCCTCAGCCATCTCCAGGATCCGGGATGGAAGCTTGTGGTTCTCGATGAAGTGAATGTCGCCCTGAAACTTGGATATTTGCCTCTGGAAGAGCTCTTGGCTGGTCTCCGCACCCGCCCTGCCTTGACCCATGTGGCTCTCACCGGGCGGGGTGCCCCTGAGGCCTTGATCGAAGCGGCAGACCTTGTGACAGAGATGCGATTGGTGCGCCATCCCTTCCGAGAACAAGGGGTGCGCGCCCAGATTGGCATTGAGTTTTAGCTCTTCTGCCGAGCTGTACCCGGTGCGCCCGGAGGACCTTGCTGGGGGGCTTGCTACTGTTCGGCCGGTTTGCGCTCGTCGGATCACTGGAATGACACCCTATCGGCGTGTGTTGCTCAAGCTCAGCGGCGAGGCGCTGATGGGGACCCAGGGTTACGGCATTGATCCGGCCATCGTTCAATCGATTGCCTCTGATGTGGCTGAGGTGGTTGCCTCCGGCACCCAACTGGCCATTGTGGTGGGAGGAGGGAATATTTTTCGCGGACTCAAAGGTTCCGCGGCGGGGATGGATCGAGCCACAGCAGATTATGTCGGCATGCTTGCCACAGTGATGAATGCGATCACGTTGCAGGATGGCCTTGAGCGCGCTGGGGTTCCTACACGTGTGCAAAGCGCCATCTCGATGCAGGAAGTGGCAGAGCCCTACATTCGCCGTCGTGCCATCCGCCATTTAGAAAAGGGCAGGGTGGTGATCTTTGCCGCAGGTTGCGGGAATCCCTTTTTCACGACCGACACAACGGCTGCTCTACGGGCAGCAGAAATTAATGCTGATGTCGTGTTTAAAGCCACCAAGGTGGATGGAGTTTATGATAAGGATCCTGCTCGATTTGCGGATGCCAAACGTTATGAGACCCTCACCTTCTTGGATGTGCTGAGCGGGGAATTAGAGGTGATGGATGGAACCGCAATTTCCCTTTGCAAAGATAATTCCATTCCCATCGTTGTGTTTGACTTGTTCGGCCGCGGCAACATCAGCCGCGCTGTAGGTGGAGAGCCTATCGGCACGCGAATTGTTTCCTCGCTCTGACAACATCTCTTTTCGCCTCCCTCACCCTTCTCATCACCAGCCATGGATCTAGAGGCCAGTATGCGCAAATCGGTGGAAGCCACCCAGCGCAATTTCAACACCATTCGCACCGGACGAGCCAACCCTTCTCTGCTCGATAAAATTGTCGTTGAATACTACGGTGCCGAAACTCCGCTGAAGTCTTTGGCCACCCTGACAACACCTGATTCGCAAACGATACAGATTCAGCCTTTTGATGCGGGATCCGTAGCTCAGATTGAAAAAGCGATTGCGATGAGTGATCTAGGCTTGACGCCTAACAATGATGGAAAGCTCATCAGAATCAACATCCCCCCGCTCACGGAAGACCGGCGAAAAGACCTCTGCAAATTGGCGGCAAAATATGCTGAAGAGGGCAAGGTTGCACTTCGCAACCTTCGTCGTGAAGCTATAGATCGGATAAAAAAGCAAGAAAAAGATGGTGACGTTTCCGAAGACCAGTCTCGGGATGAGCAAGACAAAATTCAAAAGACGACGGATCGTTTTATTGCCGAACTAGAGAAGCATCTTGCTGAAAAGGAAGCTGAGATTTTAAAAGTTTAGTTTCCCCAATCCTCTGTCAGCCAAGCAAGTTCATCCCACTTTCCATGTCTCTTAGGGCCTGCGACACCATCATCATTGGCGCGGGTCCGGCTGGCTGTGCCGCCGCTTTCCACCTCGCCGATCGGGGGAGAGATGTGCTCCTTCTCGAGCGGCAACAGCCGGGTCGGAGCAAGCCCTGCGGCGGTGGCATGGCCGCCTCGGTGCAGCGTTGGTTTCCTTTTGACCTCTCCCCTGTGGTCGACCAGGTCATCCAGGAGGTGCGCTTCACGTGGACCCTTGAGGATCCTGTCCGGGCCAAGCTTCCAGGGGAGGCCCCGTTCTGGATTGTGCGTCGTTCGGTCCTGGATGCTTTTTTGGCCGAGCGTGCGGCCCAGGCCGGTGTCACGTTCCGCTTTACCACCACCGCTGAGTCCGTGGCACGGCAAGGGGATTTGTGGGTGGTTGCGGATCAGAACGGAGAGCTGTGGCGCGCCCGCACTCTGCTGATTGCCGACGGATCCGCTTCGCCTCTGGCCAGCCCTCTTGGCCTTGGTCCTCCCCGTCCTCGCTTTGCGTCCACCCTGTCAGTGGAGGTGGAGTGTCCGATTCAGGAGCCCGGGGTGGCC
>JBIIJA010000097.1:0-7269 GCA_044234195.1 Cyanobium sp.
AAAGTGGCTCCCCCCCGCAGGGTCTCCCCTAGGCCCCCATGGTCGCTGGCGAGCACCGGAATGCCATTCATTAGGGCCTCCAAGGCCACCATCCCGGCGCTCTCATGCCAGCAGCTGGGCATGAGCACCACCCGGCTGCGGGCGTAGACGGCCCTCATGTCGACCTGGTGGGGCCACACCTCCACATTCGGCAAAGACTCGGGAGCCACCCCCAGCTGGGCCAGAAGGGGTCCCCACAGGCCCCGCGATTCCACCACCAGAAAACGCGCCTCTGGCAGATGCGCCAAGCACAGCTGGGCCAGGCCCACCACCAAGCAGGCCCCCTTCTCTGGGATGGGATTCACAAAGGTGATGCACTGGGGATCCCTCTGGGCCGCCACCACCCGCTTCGGATCGATGAACAGGCCGATGGGCTGGGCGATCAGCCCCAGGGTGCGGCGATAGAGGGTGGCGGTGGCGGCGGTGTCGGTCACCACCCGATCCACATCGCGGAAGTAGCGCAGATGGTTGTAGCTGGGATTGGCGAGATAAAAGATCGTGCCCGCCCCCCGCAGCCGCGCCTCCCGCCGCAAAGAGCGCTCTAAGCCATAGGCCCCGAAGCCCAACACCACATGGGGGCGAAAGCGCTCCAACAGCTCCAGAAAGGCCGTTTCGTAGAGCATTTCCTCCAAAGTGGTGAGGGCCGTGCGCTCCCGATGGGTGCTCACCAGCAGATCGTGCGCCACCCCATCCCGCTGCCGGCGCACCATTTGCGCCTGGCCATCGGCGCAAGGGGCCGGCAGCTCCAGCCCCTCCTGGCCGGCAGGGGTGTCGAAACAGGCCGCCTCCAGGGTGCGCACGCTCACCCTCCGGCGCACCAGCGCGGCCAGCAGGGCCTGCAGGGTGATCGCCGCGCCGCTGGTGCGATCAAGCAGGCAATGCGGCGCGGCAAAGAGCAAACGGGTGCACGACATCGCAACAGGCAGAGGAGCCAGGCCGCATTCTCTCTATGGTGATCACATGCGCCGCCAGATGCCACATGAAGCGCGCCCTCTGCCTTTATGCCCTGCTGGCCGCCCCCCTGCTGAGCAGCCAGCCGCTGCGGGCCCAGTCGTTTGATGTGTTTTGCACCAACAACGGCGACACCACCGTGAGCTGCAGCGGCTGGGAGGGGGGCGAGACCCTCACCTGCGTCAGCAACCCCGGCCGCACCACCACCTGCCGCACCGCCAGCGGCCGCAGCTTCAGCTGCATCCAAGGCACGGGTGGCGTCACCAGTTGCGGCACCGATCCCGGCCAGCAAGGCAACACCCGGGAGACGGACTGCAACTTCACCGGATCCGGCAACCTCGTGTGCAACCAGGCGCCCCCCCCCAGTGAGCCGCTGATTGCCGCCCCCAAAGCCCTCGAATCCCCCAGCCTGTCTACCCCCGCGATCACCACTCCGGTGCCCACCACCCTCTTCGAGCCGTGAGGGCCTCCGGGCGACGGCGCAGGCTTGGGCCGCTGCTGGGCCTGGCCCTGGGCGGGGCATTCACCATCCCGGCAGGGGGGGCCTTTGAGGTGTATTGCGAGTCCACAGGCGTCAATACCATCGGCTGCCAACGCCTGGATGAGGCCGGCTCGGGCCAGGTGATGATCTGTGTGGAAAATCTCTCCAACACCCGCACCTGCACCACCCCAGAAGGCCAGGTGCGCACCTGCGTGCGCAGTCGGGGCAACGTGTTTAGTTGCGAAACACCGGTCGATGGCTCCCCAGACCGCAGCCGCTGCCAGTTCACCGGAAGCGGCATGTATGCCTGCGAAAAGCACCCCAAAGCCCCCCAGCAAGCCCTCCCGGTGGGTGGCTCCAGCGTGGATGACGACAATGTGGTGGACGACGCCGATCTCGATCACGACCTCTTCCTCGATGACCTGAATGATTGAGCGCCTCTGGATCCTGGCCTGGCTGGCCCTGGCCCTGCCGCTCCCGGCGCCCGCCCAGAGCGTGAGCGTCACCTGCATCAACAACCGGGATGGAAGCCTCAGCTGCCAACGGCTCAGCGATGGCAAATGGTTCACCTGCGTGGCCAGTGTGGGCCGCACCGCCACCTGCCGAGCCAGCGATGGGGAGCCCATCCTCTGCGCCCTCACTGGTGGGGGCATGGCCGAGTGCCGAGCGGCTGGAGGAGCACGACAGGGATCTGGCCCCCGCCCACCCCTGAGTGTGTTTGACGGGTTCAACCCCTAACCACCATTGGCTCCCTAAAAGCCCCAAAAAAGTCCCTAAAAGAAGGAAAAGGTTCCCTCTTCCACTTTGCTGCTGCCTAGGGGCGTGGATTCGGCTTGGCCGTAGCCGTAGAGGGCGTAATCGTGGCTCAAGTGGCGGTAGAGCAGCTCCCTGGTCTCCTGGCCCAAGGCGGGCGGCGGCGCCGGCGCGGCCAGCAGCGGAGAGGGGGCCCCGGGCAAAGCGGTGAGCCGCTCCACAGGAGCGCCGATGCGCTCCTCCAGCCAATCCCAGAGCTGATCGAGCGCCTCGAAGGGATAGATGTGCTTCGGCGTCTCGCCGTGGGGCCCCTGCAGATGGTGATGGCAACTCAGAAGTGAGCTGCCGCTCTCCAGGCTGGTGAGCTGCAGCAGCTTGGCCACAAAACCATCAAAACTGTCTGTGGCCAGATAGGCCTGAATCGGCGGCCGCTTCAAAAAGGCCTGGGGGGCCTCCCCAGCCCGCAGGCTGGTGAGGGTGTCCTCCAAACTCAGGCCCGCCCCCTGCGCCACGGTGGCCACATCCTGTTGAGCGGTGAGATAAAAGGCCAGCATCCGGGTTTCCGGATGGGAAACCAGGGCCAGGGTGTCGAAATCGGCGAGATCGGGGCCGAGGATCTGGGCTAGCTGCCGCATCGTGTTGAAGCCATGGAGGCCGCAGAGGGGCTGATACACCCCCTCCAGCTGGTGGCCCTGGGGGGTCTGCCCCAACACCAGATCACACCAGCGGGCGTGGGGCTGGTAGGCCCACTTCACCAGAGCCCCGGCGGCCATGGGCACATGCAGAAAAATAAAACGATGGGACCTGGAAATGATGGTCATCAGAGCGTTCAGTACTTGAAAACAGAAAAGCCAAAATCCGTTGTCACATAGATGCCATTCGTCTTGCCAACCTCGGATTCCTCTGTGATGGGGCTTTGGTAAAAGGAGCCAAATTTAAAGGTGGGATCCGTAATCCGGTAGTCGTAGTTTCCATCCTTGCCAATCAACAACTCCGTGCCTGGGTCCACGGCCACCTCGGGCACCCGCGCACCTGCGCGCACCCGGGCGGTGGGGCTGGTGGAACTACCTTTGCCGGTGGTGAAGGTAATGCTCCAACCGGTCTGTTGGGGAAACACGGTCTGCGCCTGAACCGGGACCGCCAGGGCGAACAGGGCGGCACCAAGGGCACAGATGTAGAAGGGTTGTCTCATGGGCCTCCCGTGTCGGCAAACACGCTCAGCAACTGGGCGGGCACGGAGCTCTCCAGTGGCACCAGCCAATCTCTGGGGTTGGCGGGAAGGGTGGTGGCCAGGGGCCCGCTCACCGTGGCCGAGACGGCCTCCACCCGCTGCACGCGCACATCATCCCGCCGGGTGGTGTCTTGCTGAAACTGCACCAGCGGATCAAGGGAGAGCACGCTCAAGGCGACTGGATCGTTGGGGTTGTGGATGCGCCACACCGTGGTTTCGTCGTAAACGAGGGAGCCATCGATGGGTTCGGCGTTGAGGCCCGAAACCTCGAATTTGCGAGTGCTGCGTGCCCCCTGAAAGCCAATGCGGGAGCGGGAGGCGGAACTGGTGATCGGATTGTTGTAGCCCAAGGTCACCTGGGCTTGGGCTGGGCAGGCGCTGATGGAGAGCAAGGCGCACAGCGCCAGGGCCAGCGGCGGCGAAGGGGAGCGAAGGGACGCCATCCGGGGCTGCTGCCGTCGGGAACACCTTCCCCAAGCTAGTGGCCTGGTCCGGGGGATGGAGCGGCAATTCAAGTCGTGTAAAGGAAGGGTCATGGCGCCAATTGGATCGGCGGCAGCCCCTCTACCGGGCGCTGCTGGCCCCCGGCCGCATTGAGATGGGGCATGGGGAAATTGATCCAGCTGGGCAGACCAAGAAAGCCCACGATCGAGGCCACATCGGGCTCCTGGGCGAGATCCACCACCAGCAAATCAGCCGGGCGCAGGCGGAAATAAGCACGGATGGCGTGGTTGCGGCGCTCGTAAGCCCGCAGCAGCGCGTCCTGCACCTGGGCATCCTCCAAGTGGTGGGCCCCCAGGGGGCCCTGCTCCAGATGCGCCAGCTCTGGCTCCTGCACCAAATAGTGCCGGAGCCACAACTCCACATAGCCGGGAAAGAGCCAGGGTTCCTGGCGGGCGCCAGGCGTCAGATCCCGGCTGTAATGCCGCACGAAGCTCGCCAGCCAATCCTTGGGCTCCCGCACGGTGAGGATGAAACGGCTACCGGGGAAGAGGGCATCGAGGGCCACATAGGTGCTGCCTTGGGAACAGGGCAGATCCTGGTGAAAATCAAAGCCGGCCATCGCCTCCGCCAGGGGCCGGTAGTTGCCCCGCAGGGCCTGCACGGTGGCAGCCGCCTCCACCGCCTGCTGATCGGCCCGCAGACCCAGGAGCACGGCCACCGCGTGGAGGCTGGTGGTGCCCGTTTTGTTGGCGCCGATGCCAAAGCAGCGGTTCCAACTGCGGAAGGCCTGGCAGCTGTGGCGAATGCGCTCGCGCACCCCCGGCTGGCTGAGATCGAGCAGGGGCGCGCTCATGGGGAAGACGCCGCCCGCAGCAGCTGCTCCAACCCAGCGGCATCCAGCTCCTGATCCCAAGGGGCGGGCAAGGGCGAGGCGGCCCGCTGCGTCGCCCGCTGCTGGTGGAAGCCCCGCAAGGCCGCCGCCAAATCAGCGGCAAATTGGGGCACATTGGCCACCAGGCTGGCTGCCAGCTGGGGCCGCAACTGTTGGCGCAGGTTGGCCCGCAGGCCGGCGTCGCTCGCCAAGGTGCAGGCCACATCGAGATAGGCGTCGCGATCGGCG
Source organism: Cyanobium sp. (assembly GCA_044234195.1). Classification (GTDB taxonomy): domain Bacteria; phylum Cyanobacteriota; class Cyanobacteriia; order PCC-6307; family Cyanobiaceae; genus Cyanobium. The sequence continues at coordinate 5,020 of JBIIJA010000097.1, forward strand.
GCCACAAAGGAGGCCATGCCGAGCTGCTCCAAGAGGCCGGAGGTGAGCCGCTGGTGCAGGGCCTCGCCCGTGGCGCTCACCACCGGCACCCCGCTCCAGAGGCAAAGCAGGCTGGCCAGGGGATCCCCGGCCGGGAGCGGATCGAGGGCCACATCCAGCCGCTCGGCCAGCAGGGGCACCAGCACCGCGGGAGCCATCCCAGCCGGATCCAAAGCCAGCCAGCCCACCCGCTCTGGCGCCACACCGAGGGCTGTGAGGCTGGCCATCAAGTGGGCCTGCACGCAGGCTTGGCCATAGCCGGGCCCCACAAACACCAGCCTGGCCTCGGGCAGCTCCTCCAGAAGCTCGGCCCAGAGGGAGCGCACCCCACGGCCTAGACGGCCCGGGGGGGCCACCACCCCGAGCACCAGGCCGTCCCCATCGGCCCGGGCCGGCGCCGGCTCGGCGGGCAGATCGCCCCGGCAAAAAACGCTCCCCCCGGTGAGCAGGGGCGCATCGGCCATCAGCTCAGGAGATGGCGCCAGGAAGCGATCCAGCAGGAGGGCATCGATCCAGGCGGCTCCGTAGACGAGGCCCTGCCCCGCCCAGCCGATCTGCAGCGGCGCCACGCGGGCCCGCAGCACATCCTGCCGGTGGCCGGCGCCCCAACCCAGCAGATCGATCACCCCATCCCACCGCTCCGCCCGCAGCGCTTCCACTCCGGCTCGGGTGGAGCCCAGCCCAGCCGGATCGATCCATTGGGCTGTGATGCCCTGGGCCGCGAGGGCCTCGGCAATGGCCTCAGGCGGCCCGAAGGGCAAGCTCAGCCCAGGGCCCTCCCGGGCCAGCAGAGCAAACCGCAGGGGCCGCTCCCCTGAAGCGACAGCCCCGTCCTCCTCCCACCAAGGGGCAGGCAAGGACGGCAGAACGGCAGCAAGCCGCTGCTGGGACGCCGCCAGCGCCTGGTGAACGGCGCCGGTGGCGGCGGCATCGCCCAGATGGGGGCCCACCCAACGCACCAGGCCGGCCAGATCACTCAGTTGGGGGTCGGCCAGCAGAGCCGGCACATCCACCAGGGCCGCCAAGGTGCCATCGGCGGTCTGCAAGCCCTGTTGCCAGAGGAGCTGCCGCAGTTGCCCCTCCTGCTGGAGCGCCGGAGGGGGCTGGCTGGCCAAGGCGGCCAGGCGGGCCGCGGCGCCGTCGTGGCGCTCCGCCTCCAAATCCAGCTTGGCGAGAAACAGGGGCGCCAGTGGATCAGCCGGATCGGCCGCCAGGCAGGCCTCCATGCGGGTGGAGCAGAGCTGGCTCCGGTGCAGCTTGTAGGCCAGCAACCCCCCCAATTGATGCAAGGCTGCTGGAGCAGCTGGATCGGCCAACAGGGGGGCCAGATGGGCCTCGGCCGCCTCGATCCAGCCTTCGGCGGCAAGCAGCCGCACCAGCTCCAGCTGGGCAGAGGTCAGGAGGGCCTGGGCCTCCCCATCCCCTCGGGCCGCCTGGCCCTGCAGCAGGGCCACCTGCTGGGCTCGGGCGAGCAGGGCGGCTCTGGGTTCCCCTTCCCGCTGCAGCATCGGGGCCAGCGCCTCCAGCTCCGCCGCATCGGCGGGCAGGCCGGCGGCCTCCAGCTGGCGGCTGATCAGAGCCTGGGCGGCGGCGGGGCCGCGGCGCTGCCAACACCAGTCAAAGGCCAGCTCCAGGAGCTGGCGCCAGAGCCAGCGCTCCTCCCCAGCGTCCGAGGGCGCCGGCAGGGGAAGTTGGGCGATCAGCAGCTCAGCGGCCTCGGCGGAGCGCTCCTCGCGCTGCAACTCCCAGAGGCGGGCGTGGAGGGCCTGGAGCGGCGATTGAGGAGACGGCATGGGGAGAGGGGTCTAATTGAGGGGTGGCCCCCCGGTTCTTCATGTGTAGCCATACGGCTCAGAGCGGGCTGCCGCTGGGGCTCACCACGGTGGGGCCCGCATTGGCCGCATTGGGGTTGTTGGGGTTGTCGGCCTCGTTGTAGAGGCCGCTCTCCCGAGGCAGCTGCAGGCTGGGGCGCAAGGCGGGATACACCGAGAGGCTTTGCCCATCCACGCTCTCCAGGCTGAGCTGCATTTGGGAGACGCCCGCCTCCACCACGAGGGGCAGGGTCTCGCCGACGCCGGTTTTGATCACGGAGTTGTCCCCTACAGCCACCTGGGCCTGGCCCAACTCAGGGCTGAGGCGGGGATAGGCGGCGCTGGGGGGCAGGGTTTCGGCGATGCCCACCACCACCCCATTCACCACTTCGGAGCCATT
>JBIIJA010000192.1:0-4934 GCA_044234195.1 Cyanobium sp.
GGGCACCTGGCCTTCACTCACCACGTTGAGGGGGCCGCTGTAGTTGACATCGCCAGTGGTGAATGCCGAGAAACCGCTGCCATTGGCATAGGTGGCTTTCAGGCTCCCCCTGGAGAGTTGGGTGGCGGAAGCCCATTGGGCGAAAGCTGGCAGGGGGAAACCCACCAGGCCAAGACACACAAGCAGGATCAGATGTGCCCGCATGGCACCCACCACAAACAAGGGGTTTCAAAACCAAGACACCACGGTGCTTTGCCGCACGGGAATCTCATCCACCCGGCCGAACACGCTCAGGCTTTGCGTGCCGATGTTTTGGCCATCCACCTGGCCGCTGATCGTTTCCGGATCAGGCCCAGGTCTTGCCTGCAGGCCCAGGCTGTTGAGCCCGTTGGCCTCCCCGCTGAAGGCTGTGATTCCTGGGTTTGCACCCTGGCCATCTTCCCGGCCAGCCCGGTTGGTGTAACCGGAAATCGCCGTGACCCGGGCCTTGGCTTCGTTGGGCACCAGCTCCAAGACGGCGTGGAGATCGGTGGAGGGAGCCGCGGTGGGGGGCTCCGTGGAGCCGGGGGCGAAGGGGTGGATGGAGGCCTCGCCCGTGGTGGACACCGTATCGCCGGTGGCCATCACCGATTGGCCCCAGCTGTTGTTGAACGTGGCCTGGGCCCCCTCGATGGCAACGCCCTTGAGCAAAGTGGTGACCGGGCCCGCCAGGGCCGCGGGGGGAGCCAGCAAGGCCGAGAGGAGAATCGCCGCGGGCGCCGCCTGGCAGGGGTGGAACCACCACCCCCTGCCGCGAGGGCGCCGCCGCGGCCGGGAGGAAGGCCCCACGGAAGGGCCTGGCCCCCCGGCCCGAGCAGAGGAGCCCAAAGATCGGAAACCCGATCAGAAGGCGGAGAGGGTGTTGACGATGACCTCGGCCATCGAACCGCCAGCGGTGAGGGCTTCGACGCCAAGGTTGGTGCCGATCACGCTGCCGCCGACGGTGGAAGATGAGCCAGCCCCGTTGATGGTGAGGGTTGCAGCACTGACAGTCGGTTGAGTCACGTTGGTGCCAGTGGTTGTGATAGCGCCGCTATCCATGCTGATGGCTTGGGTCCCTGAGGTCAGGGTTGTGCCCGAAAGCCCGGCAACAGCAGTGGTTTGGCCAGCTGAGCCCCCATCGAATGCCACCCTGGCAGACACGTAAGCCGTGCCGGAGTTGAGGTTGACGTTCGCGCCAGGGGCGGTGAAGGTGGCCGAACCGGTGAGATCGCCGGTGGCCTCAAAAGAGGTGCCGTAGCTGTTGTTGTAGGTGGCGCCGGTGTTGATCGTTTGGTTGCGGGTGGCATCCAAGCCGGGGCCGGCGGGGGTGGCCGCCGTGGCGGACTGGGACAGCATGGCGCCAGCTGTGCTGGCGGCCACGGCCGTCAGGCCGAGGGTGAGAGGGGAAATGCGTCGTGCCATGGGTGAAATCCAAGCAAACAGTCCAAGAACGAGTCTTGGCTGTCTTCACTTTGAGCATCTCACCGTGAAACGGTCAAGTCGCAATTTTGCTTCATCGGCTTTTTTCGGGATTCCAGGACTGAAAACGTAACAATTCAGCAAAAGTACCCAGCCACCAGTTGCACATGCCTCTCAAAGTCAATGGTGTTCCCAGTTGCGAATGACTCTCAAATGCACAGGTTAAGAATTTCACGACATCCCAACACCCCTCTCAAGACAGTTGCGAATGACTCTCAACAGCATCCGGGGGCGCTGGGGTTGGCCGCTGTTCCTTAAAAGTTCTGCACGAACAGCGCAATACTGCCGCGGATGGCTCATTGTTTGTAAGCGCCCTGAACGCCCATGCCTCAGCGCTTGCTCCCGGCATCGCCAGCCCTATGGCTGCTCCTGGCGGTTGTCGGTCTGAGCCAGCCCCTGTTGGCCCAGCAAAACTCCCCCAGCGCCTCCGCCAGCTCCGCGGCCAATTCCGCGGGCACCACGGTGAACAATCAAAACAACTCCCAGATCAACACCAGCACCTTTTACGGCTTCGGCCCAGGCATCAACTGCCCCACCACCACCTTCTCGGTGTCGGGATTTGGAGGCAGCGGCACCGGCAGCAGCGGAGGCGACGTGCTGGGCGCCACCGTGGATAGCAACACCTACGGCGGCATCGTCGCCTTGACGGTGCCCTTGGGCTTCACCAACGCCGGGATCTGCTCGAAGATCGGCAAGGCCCAAGCCGCGGCCATCGAGGCCCAGGTGGCCAAGGCCCGGGCCGAGGCCGCCAAAACCGAAGCGGATATCACCCTGGTGACCATTCTCAAGTGCCTGGAAATCCTCAAGGTGGCCCAGCTCAGCGGGCCCTACGGCCGTCTCTGCCAGGGGGTGAGCATCCGAGGGGTGGCCGCCAACCCCCAATCCGCCCCGGTGTTGGCACCAGCGTCGGCCCCAGCTCCAGCCCCGGCGCGAGGGGTGCGCCAACGGTTCAACCCCTGAGCCCCGAACTCCCCCACGCTCAATACACCGGCCACCAGCCCCGGATCTGGCCATGACGCCGCCACACAGCCAACAGCTCCTGCTGCTCCGGCGCCGTGAGGGCCTCCCTTGCCCAGGCCAGGGTTTCCTCCCACACCCTTTTGGGATTCACGCTGCCATCGCCGGCAAAAAGCATCCGACGCAAGGCCAGATCCAACCGCCGAGCACGGCGCAACTGGCTGTCCCCTTCCTGAATGGCGCTGTCGTCGTCGGTGGTGATCGTGGAGAGAAAGGGCAGGGTGAGGCCCGCCCGCAGCCGCCCCAAACGAACCAACCCCCGGATCGCCAAATCGAGGGGGGGGAGCTGGGTTTGGGCGGCCTCCCAGAGCGGCATCTCCTCAGCGGCCAGTCCCTCCGGCGAAGCCCCCTGAGCCCCCGCCAGCAGGATGGTCAGATCCCTCAACAGACACCTGGCCCCCTTAGGGGTGAGCACCCAGGAGCTCAGGCAACTGAGGTAATGCTCTCCCCCCACCACACCCAACCGGGGCGCCCCATCGGCCAGGAGCCGCTGGCGATCCGCCAGCAGGGCCAGGTAGAGCTCTGGGGTGAGAAAGGCTTCCGTGAACAGCACATGGAGCTGGGGCCGGGCCGCCAACACCGCCGCGACCCCCGCCGCCAATTGGGGATGGAGCACGGCGTCGTCTTCCAGCACATGGAGCAGGGCCCCCTGGGCCGGCTCTTGCGCCAACCAATCCGTGAGCAGCGCCATCACCGACCGCCAGATGCCGAGCTCCCCCGCGCTGGCCAGCCCCAGGGCAGCGGCCTCGGCAGGGGTGGCGGTGTGGGCGGGGAAGCGGCGGTAGGCGCGAGCCCAGGGCAGGGCCGCCAGGTGGGCCTCCATCCGCTGGCGCCGCTGCACCTGGGCCTCGAGATTGATGAACCAACCGCTCCAGTGCGGCGGGGAGAGGAGCTGGGGGGGCTCCGGGGCCCCGGGCCAAGGAAGGGTGGCCCACACACAGGTGGCGGCTTGGGGAGTTGGCGCCTGCAGGCCCTGGCGCTCCAACCAGGGCTGGAGCCAGGGAGCTCCCAGGGGATCCGGCTCTGCCGCCGGCAGGGGGGCCTCCCCAAAGCACCGATCCACCAGGGTGGGCGGCACACCCCCCATCCCGGCCCACAGGCTCAGGCCCAACTCCCGCTCGATGGTGGGCAGGGGCGCCTCCCAGAGCGCTGGACGCCGCTCCAACCAACCCAGCAGATCGGGCAGCACCCCTCCCCGGGCGGCAAGCCCGGCCAAGGGCACCAACCGGGCCTGATCCCACTGCAGCCGGCTCACCAACAGGGGGCGTTCTGAAGCCTGCCACTCCCGCAGGGCCGCCGCCAGGGCCGGGGTGAGGGGGTGGTCTTCATCCAGCAGCAGACAGCGCCCCAGCTGTGCCTCCCGAATCACCTGCAGGTGGGCCAGGCGCTGCAACCCCGCCGGCAGGCTGGGGGCAACTCCCCCCAGTTCCGCCCCCAGGGCCACCAGCTCCTGAAGGGATGCCGCTGGCAGAGTCTCAGACCCATACAGCCGCAGCCGCCAGCCCGGCAACAACTCGGGCAGCCGCAACAGCGTGGCCAGCGCATGCGCCAGGGCCTGGCCCTCCCCGCCGCGCAAGGCAAAGCTGATCAGGTTGACCTCCTCCTCTTCCGCGCGCTTTGCAGAGGAAGGCGCCAGCGTTGCCAGGCGCAGGGGGGCCACGGAGCGGGCTTGGCGCTCCTGCAGGGCCAGGGCCTGTTGGCCAGCTGAGCGGGCCAAGGCCCGATAGCCGGCCGCACCACAGGCGGCAGCCAACTCTTCCCACAGCGCGACGTCGCGAGGACGGGAGAGCAAGGCCGCTCGGAGGCGGGTGATGGCCTCCTGAGGCGACTCCCCAGGTGGGCTCAGGCTCACGGAGGAGGCACTGAACTGGCCGCCACCGGCGTTGGGTTGAGGGGCGGGCTGCCGTCCGGGGGGCAGCCCGCCGCCTCACCGCCAGCCGTGGTGGAGGACGCCAAACGGTTGGAGCCAGCGGGGGCCATTCCCTCAGCGACAGGGGGAGTGGCACAGGCCGGGGCCGGGGCGATGGCCGCTGCCTGGGAAGGCTGGGGCTGCTGCTGGGTGGGGCGGGGTGGATCCACCCGCTGGCTGCGAGGGGGGCCTGGGTCTTGCTCGGACGTATTGGAGGCCTGGTCCTGGCGGGTGGTGGTGACATTCCGCTCCCGGCGCTCGGCAGCTGTTTGCTCTTGGAGGCTGCGGGACTGGTCGGGCTCGGCTCGCTGCTGGGGAGAGGGTTGGTTGGCGAGGGGCGGCTGGCTCTGCCCTAGGGATACGGGATTGGCATTCGATGGAGGAGCGACTGTGGTGACTGGGGAGCGATCCAGAGTCTCTGTCCAGGAGAGATCGCTTTGGGGATGGCCGGCGTCGTAGTGAAGCTCGAAGGGGATGCCCAGTTGCTGCTGAAGCGTGGCGCCCATTC
>JBIIJA010000332.1:0-3192 GCA_044234195.1 Cyanobium sp.
CATTCAGATAGATCGTCCAGAGCAACGTGCGGTGCAGTGTTTCAGCCTCAGCATCCTTTGGGTAGAGCTCACAATGCCAATAGGGATAGCCACCGTCGCCCGCGGTGTAGCGCTGCAGGTTGATGGCACCAGGACGTAACAACTGTTCCACCAGTACAAGCAGGCTGCCATCGTCCATGTCCCTCAACTCCTCGGCGCCAAGGCGTCTTGGCGGACCACCATCCTCGGGATAGTGTTCGAGCATCATTGGCGCCAGCAAGATGTGCGGGTAGGAGCGTAGGTAGGCGAGCAGGGCTTTCAGCACGGCGCCAAGAAGCGAACTGGCAAGATCGCTCCACTCCGCAAGCCCGGTGATTTCGAGATCACGACTGTTTTTCAGGTCGGGGTAGATCCCCCCTCCCACACGACCCTCCACGTGCGCTGAGGCATCGAAGCGCTGGCAGATCTCCTTGCAGGTCCCGCGATCCAGGAGCCCTTCGTAGACCTCAATAAAGTCCAGATTGGGGGTCGCCACAGCTTGGAACCTTCATCTTCTGGAGTTCTATCTTTCCATTGCCGACCCATCTGTTGTGGCCGGGTTGCATGAATGTGGAGCAGGCCCCATGCGTAGGCGTCCCAAAAGATGTGACGAGAGTCCCCAGCCCGTCGCCAGCCTGGCTAGTTCTTGAGGGTTAGTGTCGCAACATCCATGGTCGTTACCTCCGCAGGAGCCACCGGTTCGGGCGTCGCCGGCAGCTCCAGCACCGGCCCCAACCCACCTGGTGGTGGGGCCCTTCCCGAGGTGCTTAAGGAAAGCGGCCAACGTGAGGTGTTCTGCGGGCTGACCTCCATCGTCTGGCTGCACCGTCGCATGCCCGATGCCTTTTTCCTGGTGGTGGGCTCCCGCACTTGCGCCCACCTGATTCAGAGCGCCGCCGGGGTGATGATCTTTGCCGAGCCCCGCTTCGGCACGGCCATTCTCGGGGAGCGTGATCTGGCGGGGCTGGCCGATGCCAACGACGAGCTTGACCGGTTGGTTCGCGATCTACTGGAACGGCGCCCCGAAATTCGCACCCTTTTCCTGGTGGGTTCCTGCCCCAGCGAAGTGATCAAGCTGGATCTGGCCCGGGCGGCGGAGCGCCTCACCCAGCAGATGGCCGGCCGGGTTCGGGTGCTCAACTACTCCGGCAGCGGCATCGAAACCACCTTCACCCAGGGGGAAGACCAGGCCTTGATGGCCCTTCTGCCCCTGCTCCCATCCAACGATGAGGAGCAGCTGCTCATCGTGGGCACCTTGGCTGACGCCGTGGAGGATCGCTTCTCCACCCTGTTTGCGCGCATGGGCATCCCCCGGGTGCGCACCCTCCCTCCCCGTCGCTCCACCGATCTGCCTCCCATCGGCAAGGGCACCCGATTGTTGCTCGCCCAGCCGTTCCTGAGTGCGACTGCCCGCGCCCTGGCCCATCGGGGCGGCCAGCTGATCGAGAGCCCCTATCCCTTTGGGGTGGAGGGGAGCCGCCTGTGGATGGAGGCGGCCGCCGCCGCCTTTGGCCTTGATGCGGCAGGAGTGGCGGCCGTGCTGGATCCGCTGGTGGAGCGGGGCCGAAGGGCGATCGAGCCCCACCGGCGGGTGCTGGAGGGGAAGCGGCTGTTTTTGATGCCCGATTCCCAGATGGAGATCCCCCTGGCCCGCTTTTTGGCTCGCGAATGCGGCATGGAGCTGGTGGAGGTGGGGGTGCCCTACCTGGATCGCCAGCTGATGGCCGCTGAGCAGGCTCTCCTACCGGCCGGCACCCAGCTCAGCGAAGGGCAGGATGTGGAGCGTCAGCTGGAGCGGGTGCGCGCCGAGCGGCCCGATCTGGTGGTGTGCGGCCTGGGGCTGGCCAATCCACTGGAGGCCGAGGGGCTGGCCACCAAATGGTCGATCGAGCTGGTGTTCAGCCCGATCCACGGCTGCGACCAGGCCGGCGAGCTGGCAGAGCTCTTTGCCCGCCCCCTACGTCGTCGCGGCGCCCTTTCCTTCGCTTGAAGCCCTGCAGGCTGCGTTCCTCTCATTCCGTTCCCCCCTGCCCCTCCCCCTGAACCCATGGAACTCACCCTCTGGACCTATGAAGGCCCCCCCCACGTGGGCGCCATGCGCATTGCTGCCTCCATGGAGGGGGTGCATTACGTGCTCCATGCCCCCCAGGGCGACACCTACGCCGATCTGCTCTTCACCATGATCGAGCGAGGCGACCGGCGTCCCCCCGTCACCTACACCACCTTTCAGGCGCGGGATCTGGGGGGCGACACCGCTGAGTTGGTGAAGCGCACCATCGCCCAGGCCGTGGAGCGCTTCCAGCCAGAGGCCTTGTTGGTGGGAGAGAGCTGCACCGCTGAGCTGATCCAAGACCAGCCTGGGGCTCTGGCCGCCGGCATGGACCTGGGCGGCATCCCCATGGTGAGCCTGGAGCTGCCGGCCTATTCCAAGAAGGAAAATTGGGGCGCTGCCGAAACCTTCTACCAGCTGGTGCGGGGCCTGCTCAAGGAGCAGGTGCCCCCGCCTGGCAGTCCAAAAATTTCCCCGACACGCTGGAAAGAGGAGGGTCGCCGGCCCCGGGTCAATCTGCTCGGTCCCAGTTTGTTGGGCTTCCGCTGCCGCGACGATGTGCAGGAGATCACTCGCCTGCTCGGGGAGCACGGGATCGATGTGGCCGTTGTGGCGCCCCTGGGTGCCCGGCCGGCCGATCTGCTACGGATCCCCACAGCTGATGCCAACCTTTGCCTCTATCCGGAGCTGGCGGCTCCGGTGTGCAGCTGGCTAGAGCGCAGTTTCGGCATGGCGACGGTGAAAACGGTGCCCATCGGGATCGCTGCCACCACGGCGTTTTTAGAGGAGATCACATCCCTGTTGGCTGTGGAGCCGCTGGTTGAGCCCCATGCCGAGGGAGAGCGTCGCTCCCGCCTGCCCTGGTATTCCCGCTCTGTGGAGTCCACCTATCTCACCGGCAAGCGGGTGTTCATCTTTGGCGATGCCACCCATGCCATCGCGGCAGCCCGGATCGCCAGCCAGGAGTTGGGCTTTGAGGTGGTGGGTCTGGGCACCTACAGCCGGGAGCTGGCTCGGGAGGTCCGCGCCACCGCCAAGGAGCTTGGCCTGGAGGCCTTGATCACCGACGACTATCTGGTGGTGGAGAAAGCGATGGCGGAGGCGGTGCCTGAACTGGTTCTCGG
>JBIIJA010000063.1:0-8854 GCA_044234195.1 Cyanobium sp.
CGGGGCCACCACGCCGATGTGGGGGGGATCACGCCGGGCTCCATGCCGGCCTTCAGCCGCCGCATTGAGGAGGAGGGCCTGCTGCTCCACAACGTGCCCCTGCTGGTGGCTGGACAGTGGGAGGAAGCAGCCTGGCTGGCGCGCTGTGCGGAAGGGCCCTACCCCGTGCGCAATCCGCAGCGGTTCTTGGCCGATCTGCGGGCCCAGGTGGCGGCCAATCAGTTGGGCGTTCAGGAGCTGGGGCGGCTGATGGCCCAGGAGGGCCTTGGGGAGGTGACGGCCTACATGGGCCATGGGCCGAAGCCGTGCGGCGGGTGATCGAGCGCTTGCGCGACGGCCAGCATGTGGTGGAGCTGGATGGCGGCGCCCAGATCGCGGTGGCGATCAGGGTGGATCGGCCGGCCAGGCGGGTGCGGGTGGATTTCAGCGGCACCTCCCCCCAACAGGAGAGCAACCTCAACGCTCCGGTGGCCATCACCAAGGCCGCCGTGATGTATGTGTTTCGCACCCTGGTGGATCAGCCGTTGCCCTTGAACGCCGGCTGTTTCGACCCCATTGATCTGGTGGTGCCCCGCGGGTCGTTGTTGTGGCCGGAGTCGCCGGCGGCGGTGGTGGCGGGCAATGTGGAAACGTCCCAGGCCGTGGTGAATGCCCTCTATGGCGCCCTTGGGGTGATGGCAGCGGCCCAGGGCACGATGAACAATCTGAGCTTTGGCGATGGCGAGCGCCAGTATTACGAAACCATCTGCGGTGGCACCGGCGCGGGCCTGAATCGCGATGGCACGGGCTTTGCGGGGGCCAGCGCCGTGCAGAGCCACATGACCAATTCCCGCCTCACGGATGTGGAGATTTTGGAAGACCGTTTCCCGGTGCGGCTGGAGCGCTTTGCGATCCGCCAGGGGAGCGGCGGAGCGGGGCGGTGGCGAGGCGGTGACGGCGTGGAGCGCTGGCTGCGGTTTCTGGAACCGCAAACCGTGTCTCTGTTGTCGGGCTCGCGGCGGGTGCCGCCCTTCGGGCTGGCTGGAGGGGAGCCGGGCCAGGTGGGAGAGAACGCCATCCAGCGGTTGGGTGGCGCTTGGGAAACCCTGCCGGGCTGCGCCCAGGTGGCGATGGGGGCGGGAGATCTGCTGCGGATCGCCACCCCTGGGGGTGGGGGATTTGGGGTGGAACGCTGAGCCGCGTGGCCGCTCACCTCTCTCTCACAGGGGAGGCTTCACACTGGGGCATGGATTGCTCCCGAACATCCCCGTGAGCTTCTGCAGGCCCATCGCATAGGTCTGCTTCGCCGCCGCTGCCCCACCACTGGCTGAGGCCGCCTGGATCTTGCCGGCGAATTGTTGGCAGGCCTGCTGCTGCTGGGCGCTTGGCGTCGCGCCAGCTGGGGTGGCAGGAGAGGCTGCTGGGCCTGTTGTGGTTGTGGTTGGAGTTGTTGGTGTGGCTGGTGCCGCTGGGGTGGCCGTGGGTGGAGGCATGCCGCTAGCCGTGGGAGCGGGGATGTCGCCGCAGGGGTTCTCCCCGAAGCGGGCCACCAGTTGCAGCACCCCCTGCTGATACACCTGCTGGGCTGCGGCGGTGTTGCCATTGGTCTGCTGCAGCTTGGTGGCGAACTCCTGGCAGGCTTTGCGTTCTTGAATGCGCCGAGTCAGGGGGCCCGCGGCGGCGGGGCCCGGCAGCGCCGCAGCGAGCAGCCCTCCGATCAACAGCAACGCTGAGGAAGAGCCAATGAGCCTGGACCGGTGAATGGCCATCAACGCTGGACCCAGGAGTAAGCGGCAAGTCAGTGTATGCGGAACGCGACTGGCCAATCCGTTGCGGTGGAGCCGATGAGCTGGCCCAGGTCATCGGTCGGGGCGGTGTTCAAAGGGGCCTTTCTTGGGGCTGTGAACGGTGATGCGTTCCGGTGTGAGCTGCCTAGGGTGATTAGGTGATTCAGGCTGGATATGCAGTGTCGTCAACACCTACGTCAGGTCTCCCAAGCCCCGCAGCAGACCAGGAGGATGTTCCGCTGCGGTCCCGTTGGGCGAATCGGTTCGTGGTCACCGTCGCCAGCCTGCTCGTGGCAGCGGCGGGCCTGCTGCTGTTGCGGGCCTGTGCCACGCGTTCCCGCGACGCGGTGATCGAAGCCCGGCAGATCGCTGTCACCTCTCCGATCGATGGTGTGCTGACCCGTCTGGATGTGCGATCAGCCGATCGGGTGGCCCGCGGGGAGCGGTTGCTGGTCGTCAGCAACCCGCGCGCCAGCCGCCAGAGGCTGGCAGGGATCCGGAGCCAGCTAAACCTCACCAAGGCCGAACTGCTGGAGTTGCGGCGTCGGGAGGCGCGGCAGCGAGCCACCGCCGGCGCCTCCGGGCTCGATAGCCGTCGCCAGGTCCAGCTCCAGCTCGCGCGTCAGACCCAAGAGCTCAACAGCCTCCTCGCCAGGGAAAAGAAAGCTGTCCAGGAGCTGGCCTTTGCCCGTCGCCATCACGAGCGCTACCGCACGCTCTTCGCCCAGGGGGCGATCGCCGCGGACGTGGTGGACCGCGCCCGCACCTCCTGGGAACAGGCCCAAGCTGAGCTGGAGGCGGCCAGGCATGCGCTTCGGGCCCAGCGGGCCGTGCTGGAGGCGGCCAGACTCAGCCTCACCCTCACGTCCACCCGGGGGGGCGACGACCCGGAGATCAAGGCCAGGGCGGATCAGCTGCAACTTGGCAACGTTCAGGATCAGATCCGCACCAAGCAGGCTCTGATCGGCGGGCTGCAGCGCCAGCTGCAGGAAGCCGAGAAACAGTGGGGTCTGGATGCCGCTGAAGTGATCCGCAGCCCGGTGGATGGGGTCGTCTGGAACACCCAGTTGAGTGAGGGTGCAAGTGTGACGCGAACCGCGACGATCCTGACCTTGCTGGATTGCCAGGACCGCTGGATCAATGCCTATGTGAAGGAAACGAATCTCACTCGGATTCGCATCGGCCAGAAGGCCAGCGTCTCCCTCGTGGGTACAAGGGAACGTCTCCAGGGTCGCGTCGTCTATGTGCGATCAGGAATCGGCCGCACCAAGGAAGGATCGGATCAGGCCCCGTTGCTGCCGATCAATCTCTATCGGGAGGCCCAGGTGAAGGTGGCGTTGGATCCAGACCCCCAGCTGGATGCCAAGCGCTTCTGTCTGGTCGGTTACACGGGCGAAGTCCGTTTCCTGTGATGTCTCGATCCGTGCGCCATCTGTTCACAAGCCTGCGCTCCAGGCCAGTGCTGCGATCGATTCGTCCTGCCAGCTGGTCCTTTCTGATCGCGTCCCTGTTGCTCTTTCTCGTGGCTTTGGTGGCGGCCAACCTGGACCTGAGCTGGCTGTCTCCTCCCCGGCTCAACGCCTTGTCGATGCGCCAGTTGCCGGAGTCGTTCCAGATCCGTGACCCCTGGGTGGAGGGACTGGGTCCCGTGGTCGTGGCGGCTGTCGGGCTGCTGCTCATGCAGCGTCTGCCCAGGCGTCCCTGGGCCTATGCGCTAGCGAATGGTGGTCTGCTGTTCTTCAGCCTTCGCTATTACGTGTGGCGATCCACAACCTTGAACACGGCTCATCCGCTCAGCTTCTTGCTGAGCGCCGTGCTGTTTGTCTTCGAAGGTGTCTATGTCCTGATGTTGTTGATGGAATTCCTGCCCTCGCTCTGGTTTGATCCTGTGTCGCGGCGCTTGCAGGCGGATGCTCAGCTTGCCGCCGTGCGCAAGGAACCCTATGAGGTTGATGTTTTCATCACCACCTACAACGAGTCACCGCGCCAGGTGCGGCGCTGCGTGGAGGCCTGCCTGGCGCAGAGCTACGGGCGACGAAGCATCCATGTGCTGGATGACGGCGCCAGGGAGGAAGTCCGACGGCTGGCGGCAAGTTTGGGTGTGCACTATCTCAGCCGAAAGACCAACGAGCATCGCAAGGCGGGCAATCTCAACAATGCGTTGGCCCAGACATCGGCTGCTTTGATCGCTGTTTTTGACTGCGATTTTGTTCCCTATGGGAACTTCCTCGAGCGCACGCTGGGATTTTTCTCCCAGCCAGATGTTGCCATCGTGCAGACGCCGCAACACTACTTTCAGGCCGATTTCCATAGTCGCAGCCTGGCTGTGGATCAGCTCATGCCCAGCGATGTGTCCATGTTTTACCACTATCAGCAGGTGATCCGTGATCGCTTCAATGCGGTCATCTGTGTCGGCACCTCCTATGTCGTTCGCCGTGCCGCGCTGGACGCGATCGGCGGCTATGTCACCACCTGCCTCATTGAGGATTACCAGACCAGCACTCGCCTGCTCTCAAAGGGTTGGCGCGTGGTGTTTCTCGATGAGGTTCTCAGTGTGGGGGAGGCTCCCGACCGATTCCGTGATTATGTGGATCAGCGCTTGCGCTGGCTGCAGGGTAACTTGCAGATCTTTTTTGCTGAAAGTGAGCTGTCGGTCTGGACGAGTCTGTCGGGTCCGCAGAGGCTGTTTTATGCCACGCATCTGATCAGCAACTTCTTGCCTGTTGCGCGTCTGTGGTATCTCTATATTCCGATCTTCAGTCTGATGCTCGGCAATCAGTTGATCGTGGCCCCGCCACTTGAATACATCGCTTATGCCGCGCCGTTTACGTTGCTCCTGCATGGTGTGCCCGCTTGGGTGAGCCATCACCATATTCATCAGATCTGGAGTGAGGTCTACGAGACGCTCACCTCCTTTCTGTGGACAAAGCGCATCATCCGGATCCTTCGCCATCCTTTCCGCATTCTCGGCAGCACGATTACCCCCAAAACCGCTTCCGCCCGCGACGAGAAGTTCCTGGACCTGCCGCTCGCCATGCACCTGCTCGTTTTCTTGGTACTTCTCCTGTTGGCTTTTCTGGTCCGCTATGGACTGCCTGTGCTGAATCCTGGCTGGAATTATTACCCTGTGGCCAGCGAAGGTCAGGAGATCATGGTGTTTTGGAATCTCTATAATTTGCTCATTGTTGCCACCGCCTTGTTGGCTTGTATCGAGCTGCCCTCGCGGCGGCTGACTGATCGCTTCCCGATGGAGTTGATCTGTTGTGTGCAGGTGAATGGACAGACGCTCTGGGGCGTCACCCGTGATCTTTCCGAGGGTGGAGCTTCCCTGACTGTGACGACACGCTTTCGGCAGGATCCTTCTTCGACGGTCCAACTGGAGTTCGTGGATCATGGGCTGACGCTGGAGGCTGATCTGCTGCGCGCCAGCCAGGTGGGTCCGCTGCTCTATGAACTCAATCTCCGCTTTCGCGACCTGTCGCCCCAGCAGGAAACCCAGTTGATCCGGATGCTCTACTCACCGCAGAATCCCCTGCTGCAACAGCACCGGGTCGGCACGCTCGATTCCTTGGGATTCTTCCTGGGCGCCCTGTTTCGTGGTAGTGCGGTCACCTCGCGTTACCGCAGCTGAGGTGGCCCGCGCGAACCGCTCCCGCATCACGGCCACCGTTGGCTTGGGCTGCAGTGCCTCGTCGAAGGGGAGCGCGCGCTGCCCCCGGCCGTCCGGACGGGGGGCCTGGCTGTTCAGCCACGTGTAGCGGTCGCTGAGTCCCCACGTTGTGACCTGACGGACGGCAGGGTTGCTCAGAACCGCCGCCAGGAAGCTGTCATACTCCGCAGCCACGAGCCGGTCTCTCAGCGCCGGATCCCCCGGAAGCTGCCGGTCGTCCACATCGAGTTCCGTGATCTGAATCTCCAGGCCCAGGGCCTGCACCTGCTTCAGAAAGCCAGCCAGCTCGTCATAGCGGCCGTTGTTTTGTCCGGCCTGCAGATGGGCCTGAAGCCCGATGCCATGCAGTGGCACGTTACGGCGCCGCAGATCGCGCAACAGAGCCAGAAGCGCCCGCCGCTTTACCGCCGCCGCTGGAGTCTGGGCTTCGAGGCCGTATTCGTTGATCAGCAGTCGTGCCCCTGGATCGGCTTGATGGGCCCACTGCAGAGCCAGGTCGATGTATTCGGGCCCCAGGGCCCGCCACCAGCGATGACGGCGCAGCCCGGAGCCGTCATCGGCGAGAGGTTCGTTGATCACATCCCAGCTGCGTAGCTGCCCCCGGTAGCGCCCCACCACCCTCTCGATGTGCGCCTTGAGGATCGGGCGCAGGTCTGAGCTGGAAACCGTCTGCAGCCAGGCGGGTTCCTGCTGCTCCCAGACCAGGGTGTGGCCTCGCATCTCCAATCCATGGCGCCTGGCCAGCTGCAGCAGGGCATCCCCTTGGCGGAAGTCGAAATGGCCTTGGTGCGGCTCCACCACTTCCCATTTCAGGCCATTCTCCGGCGTCACCGAGCCCACCTGTTGCAGAAGCAGGTTGCTGAAGTCGCGATCCTCCAGGGCCTGTTGGCTCACCGCGGCGCCGTAGACCCGGCCACGGCGCTGCGCGGCTGCTGCCAGGGAAACGGCAGAGAGGCCAAGCCTGTCTTGCGTCTGCCCGCTCAGTGGCCAGGCGGAGTTGGCCAGCACCGTGAGCATCAGGCAGGCCCAGGCTAGGACGATTCTCCGCCCCTCCGCCTGCGGCGTTGGTTTGCTGGGCGGGATCTGATCGATCGTCATGCTGGCCAGTGGGATCGAACCTCTCGCTCGTTGGGGATGACGACACCGAGCCGCATCATCGCCTCGAACGCCTCGGCGGTGACCGGTGGGCTGTAGAAGTAGCCTTGAAACAGCTCACAGCCCAGTTCCACCAGCAACCGCACCTGTTCGCTGTCGCTCACTCCCTCAGCCACGGTGGAAAGCCCGAGGCGCTGGGCCATCAGCAGCGTGGCATGCACAATGGTGAGGTCGACATCGTCGCGCAGCATCGGTTCGACGAAACAGCGATCGATTTTTAGCTTGCGGAAGGGCAGTCGATGCAGCAGCTCCAGGGAGGAATAGCCCGTTCCGAAGTCATCGAGAGCCAGGTGGAAGCCCGCCTCGGCCAAGGCATGGAACTCGCGGCGCACCGCTTCGGGATCCTTCTGGATCACCTTCTCGGTGAGCTCGAACTCCACCATCTGCGGATCGATGCCGTGGCGCTGCCGGCATTCCATCACGAACCGCGACAGGCGCCCAGCTGGATCCTCCAGCTGCACCGGCGAAAGGTTGATCGCAAGCGACAGCTTGGGCAAGCCTGCGGCCCGCCACTGGGCTAGCTGGCGGAAACAGGAGTCGATCACCCATTCGCCGATCGGAAGGATCAGTCCGGTGTCTTCGGCGATGGGGATGAATTTGACCGAGGAGATGGCCACCCCATCGGCGCCACGCCAGCGCAGCAGCGCTTCGGCAGCCACGATCTGGCCCAGGCTGTTCACCTGGGGCTGGTACACGATGCTGAGCTGCTCAGCGCTCAAGGAACGACCAAGCGCCAACTCCATCAGCATCCGCTCCTGGATGTGCTCGCTGAGGTGGCTGGAATACAGCTGCAGCTGCCGAGCGCCGCGGCGCTTGGCCTCCGTCAGGGCCGTGTTGGCGGCCTGGAGCAGGCCTTCGGCGCTGGAAGCGTGCGCGGGCCAGAGACTCACTCCAATGCTGACGGGAATGCCCATCTGGTGCTCGTCGCTCAGCTGATCGGACGTGGCGAGACCCTGCTGCAACTGCTGGGCCAGATCCCGGGCCCCCTCGATCGAGGCGATGCCGGTGCGGACCACCAGGAACTCATCACTGCCAGTTTGCGCCAACCAGTCGGCATCGTGGAGCTGTTGCCGCAGCACATTGCCCATCCGACAGAGCAAATGGGTGCAGTGCTCACGACCGAAGGTTTCGTTGAGGTGCTGAACGTTATCGATGGCGAGGTTGATGATGGCTAGCGGCTGGTCCACTTCCTTGGTGATGAGCTTCTGGATCTGCCGCAGGGTGGCGGCGCGATTCGGCAGACCTGTGGTGGGAGCCAGCCATTGCAGCCTTTCAAGTTCGCAGCGCAGGTTCTCCAGCTCGCTCACGTCTTGCACGGTGCCCTCGGTGATCTGGGGCCTCCCGCTGGCATCGAGGCGCGTGACCCCGCGGATCACCACAGGGCGAAGACTCTGGCCGCCGATGGGCACACGCACGTGCTCCTCGAAGGCCAGCCCATCGCCAAGGGCCTTCTGCAACGTGGCCTGAAAACGATCCTGATCGTCTGGCTGGATGGCTGTGAGGAACTGCGGCAGGTCGAGAGCAGCACCCAGTTTCCCCAGGGCCATGCAGCGGTGGAACTGCAGGGATCCCTGCAGTTCTCCGCTGGCGTGATCGAGCTGCCAGCTGCCCACGGCCGCAATCTCCTCGACGGTGGCCGCCAGCCGCTGGCTGTCCAGCAGTGTGCGCTGGATCTCCCCATCGAGCTGGCGCTCCATGGCGACCCTGTCGTCGAGCCGCCGTTCCGCGCGTTCGGTGACATCGCGCCAGGTCTGGTGGATGCCATCTCCCAGTTTCACGGCACGAAGGTCGTAGCGGCGCCGCGAGCTGCCCAGCACCTCCTGAAGGTCCACCCAGTCGTCGAGGATCAACGGCTCGCCGGTCTCCACCACCTGGATGTAGGCCTGAAACAGCTCCGTGCCCTGGCTGGCGGGATGGAGCTCGATCAGGCTGCGGCCGATCAGCTGCTCGTGGGGGAGCTGATGGAAGACATGGGCCGAGGCATTGGCTTCGAGGCACACGAAGTCGGTGATCCGGCCGTTGCGATCGCGCACGGCGCCCAGCACCACATGCGGGTCGATCATGGTATCGATCATGGCTCGCAGCGGGTTTTCTGATCGCCGGGTTTGCACGGCTCGGGCCGGAGACGCGCCACGGAGGCTGAAGATACCGGACAGAGCGTGCCGCCATCCCCTCAATACCGGATACCAGTCGCTCATCCCTCCACGCTAAGGACGGCCCAGCGGAATGCCGTGTCGACCTTTGGAATCAGCCATGCACGGGG
>JBIIJA010000317.1:0-3321 GCA_044234195.1 Cyanobium sp.
ATCACCCGGTCACGGCCATGTTGCTTGGCCTGGTACATCGCCTGGTCCGCACGTTCCACCACGGCATCCACCGATTCCCCCTTGTGAATCAGGCTGACCCCGATCGACAGCGTGGGCACCACCTCACCGGTTGTCAGCTCGATAGGGGCGCAGGCAGCGGCGTGAATCTTCTTGGCAATGGCTTCCGCAGCCTCCAGGGATGGCATGTGTTTGAGCACCACCAGCAATTCATCTCCGCCAAACCGACCCACCAGGTCATCCTGGCGCGTGTTGTCGAGCAGCCGGCGCGCCAACGCTGAGAGCACCGCATCCCCACCGCGATGGCCATGGCGGTCGTTGATGGCCTTGAAGTGGTCGATATCACAGAACAGCACCGCCACCTGGCCATCGCCTTGGCGCCGGTTGTCGCTGGACCTGGCCAGTCGCTCAAGGATCTCCTTGCGGTTCATCAAGCCCGTCAGTTGATCCATGCGTGCTCGGTGATCCAAGTCGGCCTCTGCGGCGACCTCCTGATCGATGGTGCGCATCGATCCTGCGATCCCAATTTGCTCTCCCTGCGGGTTGCGGTAGGGCCCGGAATGCACCTCCACCCACCGCCATTGGCCGTCGTGATCCCGCAGCCTCAAGCGGGTGATGCGCACCGCACCGGCATTGATTTCTTCGCCCTGTTTTAAGGCCAAAGCGATGTCATCGGGATGACAAAACTCCACGAATTGGTGGCCATGCCACTCCTGTGGCTGCCAGCCCAGCATCGTGGTGATGGCCGGAGACATCCAGCGCATGATGCCTTCCGTGATCAGGAACACCGCATCACTGGCGTTCTCCGCCAGCAGGCGGAAGCGCTCCTCCGATTGCGACAGCTGGCCAGCAGCGTGGCGGCGCTCACTCACATCGCGGAAGCTGAGCACCACACCATCCCGATCGGCCACCGCGCGCATATCCGCATGGATCGTCTCCCCGATCCCCCTGAGATGGATGGGCTGCTCATCCGCAACCAAGGGGATGCGGGTCCTGCAGGTGTTCTGCAAGGCGCACAACAGCTCGGTGTTCGTCTTCTCGGGAAGCACAAAGCTGAGGGGTTGCCCTAAAAGCTGGGCGTGATTGCGGCCAAAGAAGCTGCAAGCCGCACGGTTTGCTTCCGCGATCCGCAGGACAGGCGGTTGCAGGGCCGATGCCTCCAGGGTAAGAAACATCAGGGGGTCGAGCAACGCATCCATCGTCGCGGCGAGCTGAGCGCGCTGGTGTTCCACCTCCAGCTCACGCTCCACCTGCTCGGTAATGTCGTGGTTGACGCCGATCATCCGCACGGGCATGCCGTCTTCGCGGTAGGTGGTGCGGCTGCGGGCCTGAATGGTGTGGATCGAGCCGTCAGGCCAGATCATGCGGAAGCGGGGCTGGTAGTCCCGCCAGCCCCGCAGGGCCGCCCGCAACTCCTGCATCACGAATGCTTTGTCGTCGGGATGGACGGCTTGCTCCCAGGGTTTGAGGGTGCCTTGGAACGCCTCGGCGCGCGTGCCGGACAAACCGACCATCAGGGAATCCCAGGTGAGCACATCATTGGTGATGTCCCAATCCCACATCCCCACCACACCGGCCATGGAGGCGGCCTCCAGATAGGCGCTCTTACGCGCCAATTCGGTGATATTGCCGTCCACACCCACCTTCCCTGCGGGCTTGACAGACCTGAGTCGGCAGCCCCTGATGCGAGTCGTCCTAATTTTCGTTTGAGCCATAAATAAACCTTAGTGGAACCGTCAGGTCAATTCGTTGAAACAAGCGATCATCTTGCGTTGAATTCTTTGGGTTTTGCCGAAATGATGCAAGCTTGCGCAGTGCTGATGGCACCCATTGCAAGACCCATGCAACAGCACAGAAGATGCGCACTCTTCTGACAACAATGGTCCGTCTCGGGATCACAGAGGCGATCCACAGCGGTGAAGTCCTGGAAGGAGCTGCTGGCGTTTCCGTAGGACAGAGGCTCCAACAGCACGCTGCGATCGAGGATGAACAGCCCCTCGTCATGGACTGACGGTCCGGCGGTTACGAGCCCTCCCTGAGCTGGAGCTGCTTGGCCTGCCAGGCCTCGGGATGATGGGTGGCGAAGGTCACCCCGAATGGGGCCGAGTTCCGCGACGTCGCTCGAGCCTCGCGCAACGTGGAGTGCGCCCGGATGTGGCTTGCCTGAAGCCGGCCCTCCATCGGGAGCTGGAGTGTTTCGCTCGGCGGGAGCACCAGGCTGACCGCGCACCTCTGCGGTGCTGCCTGGCGATGTGCGATTCCCAGCAAGCCAGAAGCGAGAGGGAAAAGGATCAAGGAATGGAGCCAAGCGGACTCGAACCGCTGACCCCCTGCATGCCATGCAGGTGCTCTACCAGCTGAGCTATGGCCCCATTGATGTGGCCGGAAGATCCGCCCACGTGTGTGAGTTTACAACGCGACCGGATCGGACTCACACCTGGCGCCAAACGGCCACCAGCTTCCCCTGGATCGTGACATCCTCAGCGGGCACCAGGATGGGGGCGTAAGCCGGGTTGGCAGCCTCCAGGCGCACCTGGCTGCCTTGGCGGTGGAAGTGCTTCAAGGTGGTGCCGCTGCCGGGCACCAGGGCGCTCACGATCGTTCCCTCCTTCAGCCGGCTGGCATCGCTCACAGGCTCCAGCAACACCACGTCCCCATCGGCGATGTGGGCTTCCACCATGGAATCGCCGTTCACCGTGAGGGCAAACAGGCCCCGGGTTTCCAGCAAGGGCGCCAGATCCAGCCGCTCTTCGCTGTCGCTGAAGGGTTCGATCAGCCCGCCCGCGGCCACCGCCCCCAGCACGGGGATGCCCCCCGCTCCGCCGCCGCCCAGGAGCTGCAGGGTGCGGGCCTGGCCCTCCTGCCAGGTGATCCAGCCTTTTTGTTGCAAATGGCGCAGGCGGCTCTGGATCGGCGCGGGGGAGCGCAGGCCCATGGCCTCCATCATCTGCCGGATGGAGGGGCTGTGGCGATGGCTGCCGATGTAACCGGCCAGCCAGTCGTAGAGTTCCTGTTGGGCGGGGGTGAGATCCTCGGGCACGGGGACAGGCACGGGCGGCTGGCGGGGCGGGGTTCTGGTACAGATGTACCGTCCCGCCAGCGATCTGTCCAGTCGGCGGTGGGTTCAGAGGCCGCCCAGCAGCGTGGCCAGGAGGGCCTGTTGCACATGGAGCCGAATTTCCGCCTGGTCGAACACGTGGCTGGAGGCGCCTTCGATCACCCCCGCGCTGATCTCTTCGCCCCGATGGGCCGGCAGGCAATGCAGCACGATTGCCCGGCTGTCCGCCTCCGAAAGCAGGGCCT
>JBIIJA010000333.1:0-3173 GCA_044234195.1 Cyanobium sp.
GTTACTCCATCGCGCACCAGCAACAAGCGAGGCCCTTTGGCGGGGGGCAATCCGGCACCCAGGTGGATGGAGTTATTGAGGGATTCGAGCTGCACGTCTAGGCGCTCACCGTGGTCCTGGCGAAGGTTGAGCACCGAAATCGAGGCGTTATCCATCCGCAGTCTTCGGAAGCCTTGAGGCCCAAGGCCGAGCAACCGCAACACCAGGGCGCGAAGGATGGCGTTGTGAGCCACCACCAGCACGCTCTGGATCTGCGGAGCGCCGAGAGAAGACTGGTGAGTCGCCAGCAGACGATCCACAACACGTCCAGCCTGATCCATCAGCTCCATCAGGGGGATGAACCGGCTGCCGTCAGCACGCTCCAATTCCAGCGTCTCGGGAGCCAGTTGCCAGATCCGGGCCTGCTCCGGGAAGCGCTCCTGCACCTCTTGCCGCCGCAGGCCACTCCAGGGACCCAAATCCACCTCCCGCAAATCCTCATCGACCTGCAACGGAATGGCGGCGCCAGCGGCCTCAAGAAGGGTGAGCGCCGTGTCCTTGGCTCGCGTCAGCGGGGAGCTGTAGGCCGCGGAGAACCCCACTTCTTTCAAAGCCACTCCCGTGTCTTGGGCCTGGATCTGGCCCTCCCTCGCCAGAGCGGAGAGATCATCCCGTCCCTGGATCCTGTGCTCCAGGTTGAACGTGCTCAACCCATGACGCACAAGCACAAGGCGAAGGGGCACGGCCAGAACGGGTCGGACAAGGGCAACTGTATGGGACCAGAATCCCCGCAGTCCCTCTGTGAGGTCAAGACCCTGTGGCTGGTCAAGCCCCTCCTCCCCCAACCGATGGCGCCCCACCTGGCGCGCCCCAGGGAGAGCCACCGCCCAGGGGGCCATCGCCTTGGGATGGCGCGAAGGGGTGGAAGGGGCTTTTGGCCCTGCTGGCCCTCAGTTTGAGTGCGCTGATTTGGTTTGCCGGCCTCCAGGAGAGCCTGTCGCGTCCTTCCGTGGTGAACGCCCTGGATCTCCGACAACTGGAACTCGGTGTGCTGGCATCCGAGGCCTTACCACCTTCCTTGCGGCCTCTCCTGGTGGGAGACGACCCCCGGGGCACGTTGCTTGAAGCCCTGGAGGCATCGAGCAAGAATCCCTCCTCCCCCCCCCCGGCGGCCCAGCGGTTGGCCCTCACCCTGCTCAAGCGCAGTCGGGAGCCTGAGGCCAAGATCGCCAGCAACGCCTCCCTGGTAGAACTCACGCCCCAAGTGGATGCCCCGCGACGGCCCCTGCTCCTTGCGCTGGAGCATCCAGCGGATGTGACCCCGACACAGCAAGAGGCCCTTTTGGCACCTTGGGGGGAGCAAAGCCTTGTCGCCCAGCTCAGCTGCGAGCAGCTGGGAGGTGCTCCCAGCACCTGCCCAGCCGGCCGTTTGGGAGCCTGGCTGGTGCTTCGGCTCCTGGCCCTCACCCTCCTTCCAGCTCTGCTGATGGTGGCAGGAGCGGTCCTCTTGATTCGGCAGCTCTGGCTGCTCCAACGCGGTCGTCTGCCCAACCCTCCGCCCCTGATCGGCCCACCCCTTTCCGTGGTGGATACCACCCTGGTCATCGCAGGCGGCTTTGTGTTGCTGGGGGAGGTGGTGCTCCCTGCCCTCTCGGAGGGGAGCCTGATGCGATGGCTCGCTTCCCTCCCTCTTCCTACAGCCTCGCGACAAGGGGTGCAGGTTCTGGCCTCCTATCTCACCGTCATGGTCGCCCCTTTGGGGCTTCTGGCCCTTCTGTTGCCGCGCCGTCAACAACCCCCAAGGGGTGGGTGGCTGCAGTGGGGCTGGCAGCCAATCACGGCTGTCACAGGGCCGGCTTTCAAAGTGTTGTTGATGGTGCTGCCCCTGGTGGCGTTCGCCAGCTGGTTGCTGCAGCTGGTGTGGACGGATCCAGGGGGGAGCAATCCGCTTCTGGAGATGGTGCTCACAAGTCACGATGGCTGGGCCTTGGCGGCCTTGGCGCTCACCGCGGTGGTGTTCGCTCCACTGTTTGAGGAAACCTTGTTTCGTGGAGTGTTGCTACCCGTGCTGGGCCGGCACTTTGGCGCGATCGCGGGGGTTGGGATTACGGCGTTGCTGTTTGCCCTGGCCCACCTGAGCCTGGGAGAACTCGTGCCTCTGACGGTTTTAGGGGTTGGGCTGGGTCTGTTGCGCTGGCAGAGCGGTCGGCTTGCGGCCTCCGTGTGCCTGCATGCGCTGTGGAACAGCCTCACCTTCGTGAACCTTTTGCTTCTGGCCAGGTGAGTTGTCTCCTTGCTGACAAGCCCTCGGGGTGGTTCACTTGCACAGCTTTGGACCGATTTCCTTGGTCGCCACGCCTTCCCCCTTGTCTGCTCCCGTAGCCGCCCATCGAGAATCCACCGCAGCCAGACGGGCAAGGAGAGGGCATCGGACGACCCCTCTGAATGGTGAGCGGCAGTTGCAGCTGATCCAGGGATCCCTTAGTGCCAAGAGGGTGGAGAGGCAATCACCCTTGCTCGCGAGTCTGCACAGAGTGTCCACCGGGGCCTTGATCGGGTTGGGTTTCTCCCTGGTGGGGCTGAGTGCTCTCACCTTGCACTGGCAGAATCAGTGGGCCAAAAATTACGCCCAACTGGAGGCCGCCAAGGTGCTGGAGCACCGCTTGCACGAATCTGCCGCCGTTCTGGAGCAACACCACATCGGGGCAATGCGTCGTCCAGGCGTATTGCTCCCCACCAGCAGCGAAAATCTGATTCATCTTCCTGAGCCCAAAGCGGCCACGCCTCCCAAGAGCTCCCTGCCCCTGCTGGTTGGCTTGGCCTTGGATCGCGCCTCCTATGGAAGGGCCCTTCCTTCCCTCCCAGCTGGCTATTGATGGCACAACCCACCACCCACCGACACCCCCCCGGGAAGCCGGGGAGATCTGAGCGGAAGGTGGCTGGTGGGGATGGCCGTCCCCGAGGCCATGAGCGTCGGATCGTTCCCATCCAACCCTCTCCATCCCGGCGACTGTTGTGGGTTTACGGGTTGCTCTGCCTAGCCCTCAGCGGGCTGGGTGCCCGGTTGGTTTGGCTTCAAGTCGTCCAAGGGGACAGCCTGCAAACCAAAGCCAGGCAGATTCAGACCCAGGCTGTCAAACCCCTCGGCACACGACGCACGATCGTCGATCGCTCTGGACGCATGGGGGCCATCG
>JBIIJA010000334.1:0-3172 GCA_044234195.1 Cyanobium sp.
CGGCATTCCCGATGTGCTCGTGGATCACGCCACTCCAGAGGAAAGCAAGGAAACCCTGGGCTTAACCCCGCCCAAGATGGCCCAGCGCATCCTGGACCATTTCGGCGAACGGCTCACTCCCTTGGCGAATGGGGAGTCTGTACCCTCCCCCCAGCCTGTGATCTGGCGGTGAGACTGGCGCGGGGGAAGAGAGCGCACGGAAATTTTGCGTTGGGGGGGGGAGTCCCCCCCTTTTTTAGCGGTCGTCAAAGCTCAGGGATTGGTTCAAGCCCCCGATCCATCAGGAGGGGGCTCTTTCTTGAACAATCCCGACCTCGGCGGCCGGTGGACCTTAGAGGACGCCGCGGGCTGCCAGACCCTGAATCGCACCCATGCCAAGGATGTGGCCCAAGCTGATGGTGCCCAACATGGCCCCGTGGCTCAAGCCACCAAAGAGTGAAGAGCTGGGCAATTGCAGTCCCACGTTCGGTTGCTTGATGGTGGCCTTGCCGATGGCGATGGCGATCACATTCGCCACGATCATCACCAACCCGACTTTTGGTGACCAAGTCACGGTGGCGGGGGCCAGAGCCAGGATTGGAAGAAGCATGATGCCAAAGCAACCGACCCATCTTCCGGGGTGGATCGGGCCCCTCGGCTCCCCCTTAAAACTTGTTCATTGAACGGGGGTTCAACTCGCCCATCCCAGATCACCGGCTCGTGGATCGATTTTTGGAGGGGGGCCTCAGGGCCTCCTCCCGCAGCCGGGTCACCTCCCCCGACCGCTTCAGACGACTGATCGCCAGATCAATTGCCATCGCAGTGTTGGCTTCGAGTTGGGGGGAGAGGGCAAAGCCCTGGGATTCAGGGCGCAACCCCCGCAAGGCCAGGGTGGGCAGAAATCGGCTCGGGGTGGCTTGGGCCAACACGTAGCTCAGTTGCAGGTCGTCCGCCAAAACAGCCTCTGCGGAGCCGTTCTCCAGAAGGGTGATGGCTTGATTGACTCGCGGCATCCGCACCATTTGGACGGCAGCGGTTCCACGGCGCCGATTCATCTCTTCCAACAAACTGGCACTGATGCTTCCGGGCCGCACCGCCACCCGTCGCCCCCGCAAATCCTCCAGACCCCGCAGGGTGCTAGAGGTGCGCTCCCGGGTCTCCTCGACCACATGAATGGTGAGAAATCCCACCAACAAAGAGGCGGAAACGATCCGCACCAAATAGGCCATCAACACAATGAAATGGCCCCTTGTCGTTTGCACAATGGTGTTACTCCCAGGGCCAGTGGCCAGGATCTGAAAAATCCTGGCGAAGCTGCGCAGAGATCCCAGCTGCTGGGTTTCAGCTGAGGTGCCATGCCCCTCCACCTTCCAGGTGAGCAGGCTCAAGAGGGCCATCATCAGGAGAAAACCCCCGAGCAGCAGCAGCAAGGAAGGGCCGAGCAGGCTCCGCAGAAACGCTTTGCCCAAATCCAAGCGACTCGATGGCGCCAACACCGCTAAGCCATCCTCCTGAAAGGGCAGGGAAAATGAGGTGGTGGCCAGCCGCTCAGGAGAGACATTGATGCAGCCCACAGCCACGTCCACCCTGTTGCGGCGGGTTGCTTGCAGAAGGGCTTCCAGGTTGGGCAACTCTTGGAGCACAAAGGGAATTTTCTCTTCCGTCGCCACCCGGCTCCACAGGTCGACGGCCAAACCCTTCCACACGCCGTCTTGCCTGAAGTTGCAGGGCTGGCCCCCATCCACCACCCCCACCCGCAACACCCTGGTCTGGCTTTGGGCCCACACCCCTGAGTTCCAGGTTCCCATCAGCAGCAGAGCGGAGAGGATGCCCACCCCATGGAACAGCCTGCTTGGGCGATGGCGCCGTCGCCCCATCTCAGCTCTTCTCCCTTTGGGAGAGAAAGCCGTAGAGCACCAACAAATTGCTGAGGGTGAGGAAGGCTTCGGCGCCCCCGTGCAGACCGTCCACATTGGCTAGCAAGGCGCCATAACGCGCTTTGGCGAGAATGGAGGCCGCAATGGTGACGGCGACAAAGAGCAGGGTGAG
Organism: Cyanobium sp.; assembly: GCA_044234195.1. Lineage (GTDB taxonomy): Bacteria > Cyanobacteriota > Cyanobacteriia > PCC-6307 > Cyanobiaceae > Cyanobium. Next base: position 2,029 of record JBIIJA010000334.1, read on the forward strand.
CTGAAACCCTGCCAAAGCCAGGCGAGGGAAGGCCCGCACCCGGGAAGCCCAGTAGAGGAAGGCCAGATAGGGCCCCAGGGAAAGCACAAACAGGGGGCCCGGATCGAAGCCCGCCAACCAGCCCAGGGGGGCCTGCACCGCCAGGATTAAGGCCATGGGGATTTTGCGGAGGGTGGGCGAGCATCGGCGCGGTGCTGCTCCTGCAACAGCCACCAGGCAGCCCAAGCCAGGGCCCCGTTGCCTAGGAGGGTGCAGGCCGCTTGGAACACCACCAGGCCTTGGAGGGCCGGGGAATTGTCAAAGAGATGCCAGGTGCAGGCCGCCATGGCGCTCACCAAGGCGGGAAGCATGGCTAATGCCAGCCAGCGCCAGCCTGTTTCCCGGCGTCTGAGACCAAAAGACTGCACTGCGATGATGGCAAGGAGCCACTCCACCACGGAAGTGATGTGGATCCACCAGGTGCCTAGGGAGAGAGCGTGCATCGATGCGGTGCCGATCTCCGCGAGAGTGGAGTCATTCAAGCAAGCCGGCCCTTAACTTCAGGCAACGGCGAGAGGGGGCCATGGCACGAAAGGGCAAACGACGCCGACCCATGGTCTGTGGGTATTACGGCGAACATAATCTTGGGGATGACGCCCTCCTGGAGGTGCTGCTCCAGGGGCTGCCCGCAGACTGCTCCCCGTTGGTGACAGCCCACGATGAACGCTGGGTTCAGGAGCGCTTCAGTGTCGCTACTTGCAATCGACGGCGCCTTCCTGAGGTGTTGGGGCGGTTGGGCTCCTGTGATGCGTTGGTGCTGGGGGGCGGCAGCCTTTTGCAGGATGCCACGAGCTTCCAAAGCTTGGTCTATTACGGCCTGTTGATGCTGACGGCCCGCCTGCAGGGAAAACCGGTGCTGCTCTGGGGGCAGGGATTAGGCCCCCTCCGGCGCTCCGTCAGTCGGGCCCTGGTGCGGGGCGTGTTGCCCTTGGCAACGGCCATCAGCTGGCGCGATGCGGCCTCGGCCCACCTGGCTGAGCGCCTTGGCAGCCGGAACCATGCGGTGGGGAGCGATCCGGTGTGGGCCTATCCGCGGCAACCCTGGAGAGGGGAGAAAGGCCCCATCGTGCTCTGTTGGCGACCTTTAGCTGCCCTCGAGCCCAAG
>JBIIJA010000335.1:0-3155 GCA_044234195.1 Cyanobium sp.
ATGGGGAGGGCCGTCCAGCGCTGAAGTGACGCTCAGCAGCGCGCCCCCCAACCAACGGGCCCTGCGGGGCTAGGGCCTTTGGGCATGGCACAAAACAAGCCGCCCTTCCGGGCGGCTAGACCTCCAGCGAGAGGGGACGAAGAATTACCAACGGGACCGCCCGCCCCGACCACCACCGCCACCACCAGCCCCACCACCGCCACTGCCACCACCGCGAGGTTCGGCTTTGTTCACCCGGATGCCGCGACCCATCCACTCCACGTTTTGGAGGTCATCGATGGCTTTGGTTTCCTCTTCTTTGCTGGCGAGATCAACGAAGGCGAAGCCACGCTTGCGGCCCGTCTCACGTTCCAGGGGCAGGGTGCACTTGAGCACCGTCCCATACTGGGCAAACAAATTTTCAAGGTCCTCCACTTCGGCATCGAAAGAGAGGTTGCCAACGAAGATGGTCATGAAATGAACAGTTGATGTATCGAACCGATTCGTTGAAAGCCCTGAAGAAAGTTGCTGACCTGGTGGAGAAAGCCTCTGGAGCTCGCCGCGCTGGGGAGAAACCCGCTTGAAGAGTGTTCGGTGAATCGCTTCCACCCTACACGGGATGGTGGCGCTAGCCGCTTGCCAACGTGGGCTTCTTTCCTCTGCTTGCCAGGAGCAATCCCACTCCTGAAGCAATCACCACCAGGGTGAACAGTCCCAACAGGATGGAGTAGTAGGGCTGCAGATTGATCGGTCCAAAACGCCCCGTGTGGAGGTTCAAGAGCCAAAAGGCATCCACCCCTGTTCCAGCAGAAGGCTGTAGAGGGAGCCGCTCAGGGCGGTGAGCAACAAAGGGGCAGCGGCGAGTGGCACGACCCATCGATGCAAACGTCGGAGCCGACGAACCAACCAGGTGGCGCGAGAGATCACTGTTGCCTCAGTTAAATTCCTTTGGCGGCGGCGGCCCCTGCCTGATGTTCTCCCGCTCAGCCATCCCCTCCCCATGAGCAACCCCGACTTGAGCGCTGTGCTGGTGCGCACCGCCAGCAATGAAGAGCGTCCCCTTGGCGACTGGAGCGGCCAGGTGCTGCTGCTCGTGAATGTGGCCAGCCGTTGTGGCTTCACCCGTCAGTACGCGGGCTTGCAAAAGCTGCAAGACACCTACGGTCCCCGGGGATTCACCGTGCTGGCCTTCCCCTGCAATGACTTCGGGGCCCAGGAGCCCGGCACACTCGAAGAGATCCAGAGCTTTTGCTCCACCACCTATGGCGTCACGTTTCCGCTGATGGCGAAGGTGCCCATCACTGGTGCCCCCTTCGACACGCTGATCCATACCGCACCCTCGGGCCCTGTGGCCTGGAACTTCGAGAAGTTCCTTGTAGGCCGCGACGGGGTGGTGCGGGCCCGATTCAGCAGTCGGGTGGAGCCCGATTCGCCAGAGCTGAGCGAAGCCATTGAGAGCGCCCTAGCCAGCGAGTAGACGTTGATGGGCCGTCCCGGCCGGAGCGCCAGGACGGCCTTGTGTCTCCTTGGGTCTCAGGAAGCCTTATGAATTGGAGAAGCGTCCGGATTCGGCCCGGAGATAGGCCGGCTCGAGTCCATTGGCCGTCGGGCTAAGCGAGCGAGCGTCTGCGGTGACTTCGCCTGCCCGATTGGACAGCAACGCGGACACCATCCCTGCGTCAAAGGAGTAGCGACCAGGGCCTACGAACAGCAGGGCGAGGCTGCTGCCCAGATAGAGCACCACCAGTTCCAACACATAGATGTTGAAACCGCCGGTGAGGATGTGTTGGTAGGCGGCCACGCTCATGGTCCCCGCAATCGCCAGGGCTCCCAGGGGTGTGAGGAGTCCAAAGATGACAAGCCAGCTGCCCATCAGCTCGGAAAAACCAGCGAGGTAAGCGAAGAACAGCGGGAACGGCAGGTGCAAGGAGGCCACGTAGGTGTGGGCGAAATTCTGCGGGTCGGCGAGCTTCTCTTGGCCGTGGTGGATCATCATCACCCCGAAGCTCAACCGCAGCACAAGCAAACCCAAAGAGGCCATCCGCCCCGGTGAAAGCACGTAGGCCGCGAGCCAGGGCCTCAGCAGAGAAGATCCGCGCTTCAGAAGGGGGTGCAGCGTGGCGAAGCGTTGGGAGACGAACCAGAGCGAAAGGCTCGCGGCAAAGAAGCCCGCCAGGAGCTCAATGGTGATCGTGGAAGTCATCAGATGAGAGGGTTTGCGCCATCCTGGCAAGTCGCATGAAGAAACGTGAAGCAACGGCCAAAGGAGCGAATGCCAGTGGGGACAAGCCATCTCCCTGGGCCAGTCAGGCACCATCCGGCCACGGCTGGCGGTCAACAGAGCCAGAATGTAACAACGTCGTTACATGAGTCATGACCCTTGGCGAGCTCTTCCTCGAATCCCTCAGCACTGGAGTGATCACCCCATCGGAAATCGACTGGCTGTTGTCCCATCACGATCGCTTCTCCAGGCCAGAGCAGGCGGCACTCCAACGGCTAGGGCGCCTCATGGATCAAGGAGCCATCCAATTGGGGTGCCGCCTGAAGCCTCTTCCGATCGACTAAATCGGCTCAACCTGTCGGCGGTAGAGCGCGAAGGCACCACCGCCCAAAACTGCCGCCCCAAAGGCGCCTGCGGCAGCAAGAAACACGAGCGTTTGCAGGCCCAGCAAGATCCAGCCGATCGCTGATGCCGTTTTGATTTGGATTTTGGCCTTGATCAACAGGGTGAGCAGCAGCACCACTGCGGCCTGAAGAGCGGCAATTTTGGCGATTGTGAAAGGGCTGAAGGGATTGGGAAGCAGCATGGATGGACAGCGTTATGAGAATCTTGGCGACAAAGAGACCGAGGCGTGAGAGAGGTTGAGAATGCTCTGATCCAGTCGGAGGCATGGAGCCCTGGCAAAGCCCAAAGCATCAGCCATGCATGAATGTCAACGATCTAAACGGCTCACTTCCACCGCCACTTGCATCGATTGCAAATGAGCATCTCCCTGGAATGAGCCGGCAATGGGCGGGACGAAATGGGGCAATCGGCCGACAGCGACAGCAATATAATTTTCGCCCACAATTTCACCACGTGTGGGATCAAATCCTTTCCAGCCAGCTCCCGGGAGGAAGACTTCAGCCCAAGCATGGGTGCTGCCCAAACCGTTAGACGTGACCGTGGTAAAGCT
>JBIIJA010000056.1:0-9265 GCA_044234195.1 Cyanobium sp.
TACGCCTATTGGTGGATTCGCCAAGGCATCACCCGGGCCATCAGCAGCCAAAGCCGCATGATCCGGCTCCCCTCCCACGTGACCGAAAAACTGGGGCGGATCCGCAAGGCCCAACACGACCTGGCCCAGCGCCTGGGGCGGGCGGCAAGCCTCGGTGAACTGGCCGCCGAGGTGGATTTGAGCGAAACGGTCCTCCGCCAAACCCTGGTGCAGCAGCCCCAGCCGGTGTCCCTGGACACCCCCATGGGTGGAAATCTGGACATGGAGCTGGGGGACCTGCTGGAGGACGTGCACCATTCCCCGGAGAGACACCTCATGCGCCAGCATCTCCATGAGGCCATGGAGAGCTTGCTGGAGGAGCTCACCGAGCGGGAGGCCCAGGTGTTGAGGGAACGCTTTGGCCTCAACGACGACCAACCCCGCACCCTCACCGAGATCGGCACCCACCTGCACATCTCCCGGGAGCGGGTGCGGCAGATCGAGGCGCAGGCCCTGGTCAAACTCCGCCAGCCTTGCCAGCAACAGCGCATGAGGGAGTTTCTGGGCAGCCTGGATTAAGGCGGATCAGGAGCCCGAGGTGGGCTGCTGATCCGAGAGGCCCGGTAGATTGAGAAATCAGCCCTGGTTGTCATGACCGCTCCAGCCCGCAGCCAGTGCACGAAGTTCGTCTTCGTGACGGGCGGGGTGGTCTCAAGCATCGGCAAGGGCATCGTGGCCGCCAGCCTGGGGCGCCTGCTCAAGAGTCGGGGATACAACGTATCGATCCTCAAGCTCGATCCCTATCTCAACGTGGATCCGGGCACCATGAGCCCCTACCAGCACGGAGAGGTGTTCGTGACCCAGGACGGGGCCGAAACCGACCTGGACTTGGGCCATTACGAGCGGTTCACCGATACGGCCATGTCCCGTCTGAACAGCGTGACCACCGGCTCCATTTATCAATCGGTGATCAACAAGGAACGCCGCGGTGACTACGAAGGGGGCACCGTGCAGGTGATCCCCCACATCACCGGCGAGATCCGAGAGCGCATCCACCGGGTGGCGGCCAACAGCGGCGCCGATGTGGTGATCACCGAGATCGGCGGCACCGTGGGCGACATCGAGTCGCTGCCATTCCTGGAGGCCATCCGGGAGTTTCGGGGGGATGTGGGCCGCCGCGACCTGGCCTATGTGCATGTCACCCTGCTGCCCTACATCGGCACCTCAGGGGAGCTCAAAACCAAGCCCACCCAGCACTCAGTGAAGGAGCTGCGATCCATCGGCATCCAGCCCGATGTGCTTGTCTGCCGGAGCGATCGGCCCTTCAGCGACGACCTCAAGGCCAAGATTGGCGGCTTCTGCGGCGTGCCCACCAAGGCGGTCATCCCCGCCCTCGACGCCGACAGCATCTATGCCGTGCCCCTGGCCCTGGAAAAGGAAGGGCTCTGCCGCCAGGTGCTCGATGTGCTTGGCCTGGCGGATCACCCCAGTGAAATGGCCCGCTGGGAAGAGCTGGTGCGCAAGCTGCGCCACCCAGGCCCCGCGGTGAAGGTGGCGCTGGTGGGCAAATACGTACAGCTCAACGACGCCTATCTCTCGGTTGTGGAGGCCCTGCGCCATGCCTGCCTGGATCGGGACGCCTCCCTCGATCTCCACTGGATCTGCGCCGAACAAATCGAGAGTCAAGGCGCCGCAGCCCTGCTGGAGGGAATGGATGCCGTGGTGGTGCCCGGGGGGTTTGGCCACCGCGGCGTAGATGGCAAGGTGGCGGCCATCCGCTGGGCTCGGGAAAGCCGCGTGCCTTTTCTGGGCCTCTGCCTGGGCATGCAGTGCGCCGTGATCGAATGGGCCCGCAATCAGGCCGGACTGAGCGGCGCCACGAGCGCCGAGCTCGATCCTGAGTCGCCCCACCCCGTGATCGCCCTGCTACCCGAACAGCAGGACGTGGTGGATCTGGGCGGCACGATGCGTCTAGGGGTCTACCCCTGCCGCCTGGCGGCGGGCACCCTGGCCCAGCGCCTCTACAACGAAGAGGTGGTGTACGAGCGTCACCGCCACCGCTACGAGTTCAACAACGCCTACAGGGCGCTGTTTCTGGATTCGGGCTACGCCATCGGCGGCACCTCCCCCGATGGCCGCCTGGTGGAACTGATCGAGCTGCCCCACCATCCCTTCTTTACCGCCTGCCAGTTCCACCCGGAATTTCTTTCCCGCCCCGGCAAGCCCCATCCCCTCTTCCGGGGGTTGATCGAGGCTGCCCAACAACGGCTCCCGGAAAAGGGGGCCGTTCCGGCATCCAACCCTGAGCCTGGGCCCATCCCTGTGGCCATCTCAGGGTGACGACATCCCCGCAGAAATGAGGCGGATGTGATGTACCTTGGGCGCGTTTTGTAGTGAATCCGTGCCCAAGGGAATGTTGGCGAAAGCGGCTCGCTGGGCTACCGGGTCTATCGGCATCATCGCTGTTCTTGCCTTCAGCCCCAAATTTGAAGCTCAGGCCCAGTCCCAGGGCTGGGAGAGGGCCCCGGTTCTGCCCGGAGACATGCGAAAGATTCTCTCCAGCATTAGCAAGGATTCCAATCTTTATCTGATTTATCAGTCTTATCGAGACAACCGAGACGGCCTGCAGAAGGCCGCGGAACGCATCACCCTTGAGGAGGCCATCAAACGAGGGGTGAGCACGAGCCCAGAGCTGGCGGAGACGGTGGCCAAAATCCAAGAGTCGGAGTTCTCCGGGGTGGCCATCAATCGGGAATGGGTGCCGAGCCTGAGCTTCAAAACCTCCAGCCCTGGCGTGCTGGGCTTCAGCACCACCTCAACGGTGGAAACCTTCGACAAGCGTGGGGACGGCATGGATTCTCAGCAAACCTTCAGGTTTGCCCACGGTTTCAAATCCAACCCCTACGCGGACCTCTCCTGGGCGTTTTTTGATCCCACCCGCAGCACCAGGCAGTCCGCCCGAGGGGCCCGCACCGACTCCCTACGCAATCGATTGACCTTCACCACCCGGGAAGTGATCTACCAGACTCAAGCCGCCTACACGGGGCTTCAAGAAGCCCTGGAGCGGGAAAAGGATTTGATCGAGCTGTTCAACCAAGCCATTGCGATTTATATCGACGCCAAGGAAGCCAAACGCCCTGAGGGTGAGGTGAGCCGGCTGGAAGCCCAGACGGTGTCACTCTTGCTTGCCAGGATCAAAGCCCACAAAGAGAGCATTCAAGCCGCCAATACCCTGGCAAAGCTGATCAACCTCCAACCGGGCAAGCTGGCGCTGCCTTCGGAAAAGCCTGATCTCATCCCGATCTGGCCCCTGAGTCGGCTCGATTCCATTGAAGAAGCCCTGCAGCGGCGGGAAGAGCTGCGGGCCAACGCCTTGGAGGTGGAGGCCCTGATGAGCGATGCCCGGGCCATCCGGCTGAGGGTGTTCCCCGCACTGGCCCTCTCCGGCCAGATCCAGCGCAATAACGTCAGTGAAAACGGTGGAACCTTCAACGACAATCAGCCGGAAAAACTGACGTCCATTTCCGGATACACCACCTTTGTGGGCCTCACCTTTGATTGGAAACTCTTTGATGGCGGCATCCGCAACGCGGAAGCCGATGCCACGGAGGCCAAGAGCCGACAGACCCTCGCCCAAGGCCAACTGAAACGGCTGGAGATCACCAAGGAAGTGGCCGATGCCTACGCGGCCTTTGTGGCCTCCAAAATCCAGGTGAATGCGGCCCGCGCCGATGTCAATGCCTCGCGCCGATCCCTCCAAGGAGCTCTGGCCGACTACGCGGCCGGCCGCCACGACGATGCCGGCACCACGGTGGTGCAGGCCCTCTCCAAACTGCAGAGCGCCCTCGACACCTATCGGAACCTGGTGGCCGATCAAAACATCTCGATCTACAAGCTCTACCGCAACACCTCCTCCTGGCCGGAGCAGACCGAAGCCCTGGTGAGGGCCCAATACCAGCGCTGGCTCGCCCCAACCGCCGCTCCTCCGGCCTCTGCCCTGCCCCCTTCCCAAGTCCTACCGCCAGCCCAGCCGCTCCCCAGTGAGGCACAACCCAAGACGCCATAGGGTTGGGACAGCATGGCTCTCCTTTCTCCTCAGCCCCAACCCATCCAACCCCTCAAGCCCTCTGGCAACGACCCTCGCCTGAGCACCCTGCCGGTGGTGGAAACCTTCCACTCCCTTCAGGGAGAAGGCCTGCACAGCGGCCGTAGCGCGTTTTTCCTCCGACTGGCGGGCTGCACGGTGGGCTGTTCCTGGTGCGACACCAAGCACTCCTGGCCCGAGGCCCAGCACCCCAGGCTTGCCGTGTCCGAGCTGGCGCGCCAGGCCCAACAGGCCCGGGATCAGGGGGCCGCCTTTGTGGTGGTGACCGGCGGCGAGCCCCTGCATCACAACCTCAGCCCCCTCTGTGACGCCCTCTGCGGCGTGGCCCCTCTCCATCTGGAAACCAGCGGTGTGGATCCCCTCAGCGGCCACTTCGATTGGATCACCCTCTCCCCCAAGCGGCACTGCCCCCCCCGGCCAGAGCTGCTCACCGCCTGCCAAGAGCTGAAAGTGGTGGTGGCCGAGGACGCCGATCTGATCTTTGCCGAGACGCTGGCGGCTGCCGTTTCGGGCGGGTCCATCCCCCATCTGCTGCTCCAGCCCGCCTGGGACAATCCCCGTGGCATGGCCCTGGCGATCGCTTATGTAAAGGCCCATCCGGCCTGGCGCTTGAGCCTGCAGAGCCACAAATGGCTCGGCGTGCGCTGAAACGGACCTAAGACATCCTGGGAATCACGATGCCCTCCTGCCGGAAGCGCCGCAAGATCTCATAGCGGAGCTGGCCGGAGATCTTGCCATTGTTCATCGGATCTTCCATCCAGAAATCCAACCCAAATTCAAGAGTGGAATCATCCAAATTGGCAATCCCTGCTGAAGGAGCCGGGTTAGCCAGCACGAGCGGATTGGCCTTGGCGATGTCCACCAGCAGGGCCATCACCTGATCAGGATCATGTTTGGAATCCGCGCACACCTTGAGAGAGCCACAGCGCAATTCCTCAGAACCCGTATAGGTGGTAGTGGTGTCGGTGAAGAAGGTTTGGTTGGGCACCACCAGTTCGGCATTGTCGGATGTGCGCTTGAGGGTCGCCGCCCGTAGCCCCAGCTTGCGCACTTTGCACACATCACCATCGTGCAGGATCACATCGCCGGGCTGTAGGGAGCCCTCAAACAAGAGCCAAAGGCCGCTCACAAAGTTGGAAAACACTTCCTTGATGCCAAAACCCAGGCCCACGGAAAGCCCCCCGGCGATCGCCGCGATGGCATTGCCATTCAGGCCGATCCGATCGGCCAGCCAGAGCACCCCGATGCCAATGAGGAGGTAGCGAAGAATGAGCTCAAAGGCCTTGCGGTTTCCTTCCTCCAGACCCGCCAGCCGCCCAGTGACCCAGCCGATCAGGGCCACAGGCAGATCGGAGAGCACCACCAGGAAATAAGGCAGACCAACCAGAAGGAGGAGATTGCCGAGGGAGAGTGGCTCATTGAAGAGCTTCAGCACGGGCACCTCGCTGAGGATGCCGAGGCCATCGACGCGATGGATCAGTCCCGCCAGCGTCAGCACCGCAAACAGAGGAGCCACGGCCCGTTGCCAGTAGCTCTCCACCTCCTCCACCGGCAAGTAGCGCCGCAGCAGCAGGCGCAACGCCGAAAGGCCCGTCCAGATCAGCACCAGCTGGCCAAAAAGAGCCACGAGGCCACCAGGCAAGCCCAATGCGGGCAGAAGCACGCTGGCCAGTGCCAGTAGAGCCGCCAATACGAGCTTGGCGAATATCGGTGTCCAGCTCGTTGTGGGGGTGGGATGCCTCAGGCGCCAGGCCCGATAGGCCAGCAACAGGGCAACCACGAGCAAGAGCTGCCAGAGAACAGCCGCCCGGGTGAGCAATCCCAGCCAGCCCAAAATCACATAAAGGAGCTGGTTCATGGCTCGCCTGTGGAGGTTGTGGAGTGAGAGTGCACTCCCTTGCGAAGGTCACGCAAAAAGGCCTCTTTGGCCACGGCCTCGATGCCCTCTGCCACCTTCTCAGGGCTCTGTTCTCCGTAGACCGCCTGCTTGAGCAGCTGGCGAATGGGCACAAGAGAGTGATTCAAGCCCACGCCCTGCTCGAAAGTGGGCACGGTGGAGTTTTGCAAGCTCGCCTGCATGGCGGCTAACGCCTGGGAATCTTTCACAGGCACCATCACATTTTGGTTCACCGGCATGTTGCCGAAGCCCTTGTTGATCAGATTGCTTTGGCTGAAATCGTTCAGCACAAAAAGGGCGAAGCTGGTGGCCACCCGCCTCTGGGCGGGGGTGGAATCCCGGCCGAAGCTGATGAGCTGGAGGCGGGCGATGGGGCGAGCGGGTTTGCCCATGCCCCCACCGGGCAGAACGGAGACCCCGAGGTGGGGGCCGAGCTTGCGCTGGAGGCGCTCAATCGTGGTGCTGTTACAGCTGATCCAATCGAGCTGCCCCCGCTCCAGACGCTCCACCAGTTCATCGGCCGAGTCCACAAAGAGCACGTTGGGTTCGATGTTGGCTCGGTAGAGCCAGGCCAACCACTCCTCCACCCGAGTGCGGTCCACCGAGGAGAGCCCCTGCCAAGGAGTTGTCGGCGCCAAACGCGTGCGGAAGAGTCTGAGAAGAGGCCGATCCGCATCGAACGCACTGGCGGTCCAGATCAATTGAGAGATCTGCAGGGACAACCCCACCTTCGCGCCCTGTGCCGCTCGGTCGATCAACGCGTTGATGGTGTCCGGAGCCTTGGGCAAACGACGCCGGTCGTAGCAGGCCACCGAGGGCTGCAACAAAAATGGCAGAGCTTCGTAGGTCTTGCCGTCGCGAAACTCATAAAGAAACTTCAGGCGCAGGGGATCCAGTTGCTCAGCACTGATGTCGATCGGTTTGAGGTAACCCTCCCGCTCCAGGATCTCCACGGGGGCAACGCGGCTAATCAGCACATCCGGCCCGGCACCCAACCGGGCCCTGTTGCGCACGCTCTCCACGAGATCTCTATCGGGCAACAGGCGAAGATGCAGGAGCACTTCCGGGTGATTGCGCATGTATTCGTTCGCCACTTGGGTGGCCAGGCGCTTGAGGTTGGTGCGGGCCTGCAGATCAGCGCCATCCCCTGTGGAGATCGCCAGCTGCAAACTGACCGGTTCCGGTCCCCCCCGCTGGCAGCCCCCGCAAAGGACCGTGAGTGCCAAGCCAAGGCTGAGCACGGCTCGGCGGCCGCGGCTGGGGTGGACAGCCTGATCCTGCACCCAAGGGCGCTGGAATGACAGGCGCTGCTGGAGGAAGCGTGGCAAGGGCACAGAGGCGGCAAAGCCGTTCCACTGGCGGCAGCGTAGGCAGCACGAAGGAGAGCTGCAGCCAGCCTCAGGCACATCAAAACAAAAGCTTGTGGAACCTTGCGGTGCTCCCAACCGCTGGTGGCCCAGCATCTGGAGGTCAAAACGCAACCAACTAAAACGTCTGCGCGGGACGCTGGCGCCGCTCGGCGCGCCAGAGCCGCCAGCGCACCTCCAGCTCCTGAGGGGCCACCACCACGATGGGAAGGCGGGGATTGACCGGCACCAGGGTGGGTGAGCCGCCCAGCCCCACAAACTCCTGACGCTGCGCCTGGCCGGGACAAGCCATGCGGGTCGACACCATCGCCCCGCCACCTTTCACCCGATAGATGGGGTACCCCCATCCCGGCACGGTCTCCTCCTCCAGCGAACCCTGGAGCAGGTGTCTGTTGCAGTCGACCATCAGGGTGCGGCCCACGACCAGCTCCACCCGCAGGTCCCCTGCGGCGGCTGGGGTGGTGTCGACGGAGATGAACCAGCGGCGCTCCCCCGGGGCGGCAGGGGGATAGGGGCGGAGATCCGGAGATGGGGCTGCGCCTGCCGGGGGGCTCGCCATGGCCGGGGCCAAAGCGCTGGCCAGGGCCGCGAGCAGGGCGATTCCACGGCCTGGCCGCCAGCCCACGCCGGGACCACCAGCAACGTGCAATGCCAAGTCGGGCCGAGCCATGGCAGTCGAAGGTGGGTGGGTGGTCGACATTCTGTCTGTAGGGTGTGGGTAGCGATTTGCTTTGGGGTGCGCTCCAGCCCCAGCTCCAGCCAAGCCCATCCGAGCCAGCCCACGGCTGTCGCCCTCCTCTCCGGTGGGTTGGATTCCGCCACCGCCACGGCCCTGGCCATTGAGGCGGGCTATCGGGTGGTTGGCCTCTCCTGCAATTACGGCCAGCGGCACCGGCGGGAACTGGAAGCCGCCGAACGGTTGGCCCGCCACTTTGGCTTGAGCGAGCATCTGCAAGTGGCGGTGAACCTGGCCGCCTGGGGGGGCTCAGCCCTCACCGATCAGGGCCAAACCCTCCCCAGTGAGGGAGTGCAGGCTGGCGTCATCCCCTCCACCTACGTGCCAGGGCGCAACACGGTGTTCATCGCCCTGGCCCTCAGCCTGGCGGAAGCTCGGGGGGCCGAGCGCATCGTGCTGGGAGTGAACGCGGTGGATTACTCCGGCTACCCCGATTGCCGGCCCGACTATCTGAACGCTTACCAACATCTGGCAGATTTAGCCACCCGGGCCGGTCGGGAAGGGCGGGGCCCCCTGCTGTGGGCGCCTCTGGTGATGTGGGACAAGGTCACCATCGTGCGAGAGGCCGTGCGCTTGGGAGTGCCCATCGCCGACACCTGGAGCTGTTATGCCGGTGGCCCCGAACCCTGCGGCGTCTGCGACAGCTGCCGGATTCGGGATGGGGCGCTGCGGCAGGCCGGCCTGAATCCGTGAGACGTCTTCTGCCCTGGCACGAGCCCTGGGCCCTGACTCTGCAGCTCAGCCACCAGCTGGGACCCCGGGGCCTGGTCTTGTTGGAGGGGGATGGCAGCCGTCTGGGTCGCCATGCCGTTCTCGGAGTGGAGCCCCTAGAGGTGGTGGAGTGCCGGGAGGTGCCCGGGGGGGTGGGGGCGGCCGATCCCTTTGCCCGTCTGGCGGCCATGGCCGCCGGAGGGGGCTCTTGGCTGGGCTGGCTCGGCTATGAGGCGGGCGCCTGGGTGGAGCCAGGGGCCCATTGGCCGGCGCCTGACATGGCCGTGCTCTGGGCGGCTCGCCATGATCCCCTGGTGCGCTTCGATCGGGCAGAGCGCCAGTGCTGGCTGGAGGGGCACGACCCCCAGCGGCTGGCCGCCATGGAGGCCCGCATCCTGGCCCTGGGCGAGACAACTCCCCCAGCCGATCCCAGCTGGCCCGGGCTGGACCCCGCCCAGTGGCATTGGCAC
>JBIIJA010000370.1:0-2816 GCA_044234195.1 Cyanobium sp.
CTACGGGCGCCTGCGGCAGCGCTGCCCCGCGCCCTTCTCCGGCCTGGCTCTGGCGGGCGAAGAGGCGGTGATCTCCGCCTCGCCGGAGCGTTTCCTGCGGCTTGATGGCCAGGGTCGGGTGCAGACACGCCCCATCAAGGGCACCCGTCCCCGGAGCCCCACCCCCGAGGCGGATGCCGCCGCTGCCGCCGCCCTGGTGTGCGACCCCAAAGATCGGGCGGAAAATGTGATGATCGTCGACCTTCTGCGCAATGACCTGGGCCGGGTGTGCATCCCCGGCACCATCCGAGTTCCCCAGCTGGTGGGTCTGGAGAGCTACGCCCAGGTGCATCACCTCACCTCGGTGGTGGAGGGCCAGCTGCGGCCAGAGGCCAGCGTGGTCGACCTGCTCCGTGCCTGCTGGCCAGGGGGATCGATCACGGGCGCCCCCAAAGTGCGGGCCTGCCAACGACTCCACGACTTGGAGCCGGTTCCCCGGGGGCCATACTGCGGCTCCCTGTTTCACCTGGGGGCCGATGGACAGTTCGACAGCAACATCCTCATCCGCACCCTCATGGTGCGGAACAACCGGCTGAGGGTGCACGCGGGAGGGGGCATCGTGGCGGATTCCGATCCCGCTGCCGAAGCGGCGGAAATGGGTTGGAAGCTCCTGCCCCTGTTGGAGGCTCTGGCATGACCGACAAGCTGCCCTCCGGGGGAGTGGCCTCCAGGGGAGTGGCCTGGATCGGCAGCCCCGGCGGATTGGGAGCCTTGGCGCAGGGCCAGTGGGGGTGCCCCAGCCAGCTGAGCCTGCCCCTGGATGATCGCGGGCTGCTGTTGGCCGATGGGCTCTTTGAAACCGTGTTGGTGGCCGACAGTCGGGCCTGGTTGCTGGCGGAACATCTCGGCCGTTGGCGCCAGGGTGCCGCCCTGCTCGGCTTGCCGGAGCCCCCTGGCGAGCAAGCCCTGGCGCCCCTGATCGAAGAGGCCATCCACCGCAGCGGCCTCCCGTGGGGCGCGCTCCGGCTGAACTGGACCCGCGGCGGCGGCGGACGGGGCATCGACCTGCCATCAGCCCAGGAGCCCCGCCTGCAGCCGCGGTTCTGGCTCCAGCTCTCCCCCTGGCAACCCACCTTCCGATCCGTGCGGGTGATGGTGAGCCAGTGGGAGCGGCGCCACCCCAACAGCCCAGCGAGCCGTTGCAAAACCTTGGCCTATGGCTGGGCCGTGCAGGCCCGACGGGAAGCCCGCGCCGGCGGCGCCGACGATGCCCTGGTGCTCAACACCGCTGGCGAGCTCTGTTGCAGCACCACCGCCAACCTGCTGCTGCGCCTGGGGGGGCGATGGCTTACCCCTCCCGCGGCCAGTGGCTGCCTCCCGGGGGTGATGCGGGGGAGGGGCCTGGCGCTCGGTCTGATCCAGGAGGCGACCCTGGCTCCCCATCACCTCCAAGAGGCGGAGGGGGGGCTGCTGCTCAACAGCCTGGATTGTCGGTCCCTGATGCTGCCTGCCCTGGCCAAACCGGCCGAGGCTGAAGAGGGAGCCAGAGAGCTCTGGCTCCAGTGCCTGTTACAGGGGTAAGGCCGTGGGGCCACTCACCAGCCCATACCACCCCGGGGAACGGTTGCCAGCCTGCTCAAGAACAGCCCTGGGCTGAGATGCGGTAGGTGAAGCCCGTGGCCGCCATGTCGTTGCTGGCACCGATCTTGAAGTTCACCTGCGCCACAGTTTTGCCAGGCACGGCAGGGATATCCCAATGGCGGCCAGTGCCCATCTGGGGCGCGAAGTTTTCATTCACCACCTGCAGATTGGAGCCATCGGTGAATTTCAGGTAGGCCTGAATCGGATAGGTGGCTGAAACGGAGGAATCAGCGGTGAAAAACAGCTTGTAGAAGCTGTAAGGGCGGGTGACGAAGAAATCCGTGTTCCAGTTCGGCCGCCCGAGGGGATTGCCGGGACCGATGGTTTTGGTGACGATGTTCGTGACACCGTTGCCCCCCACCGGTGAGAGGAACTGGCATGTTTGGGCCCGAACGGCCGACCCATGCACCAACGAGCCTGCGATCAGGGTCACGCAGGCGATGGGCATCACCCTGGTGGCCAGCTGGATAGGGGAAAATGAAGGCATGGGAGAGGTGGGGCACAAGGCTCTGCAGTGAATTATGCAGAGGACCACACATCTTCAATCATGGCTTCAAAACCTTTTGCATTCATCGAACGGGCTGCCCCCAAGGCATCGGCATAGATGCGCTCGAGCTTCCAGTTGCGACGGCCATCTGCTGAATCGGAAAGGGCAAGCAGTTCGTATTCCAACTGCCGACACAAGATGACGGGAACGAAAAAGTGGTCATCAATCCTTTTGGCCAAATCCACCGCCTCCCGGCTCATTTGGCGAGCTGATTCGATCTCGCCGGCCATGGCATGGAGCTTGGCCAGCTCACCCATGCGGCTGGGGATGGAATGCTGGCAACCGAGCCTGGCAAGCAGGGCGATGGCATCCTGGGCTTGGCTGATCGCTGGCTGAAGATTGGTTGAGTCCAAGTTGGCCAGGGCGATGGCAGCCATCAATTTGGAGTTGGCACCATGGAAGGTGTAGCCATTCACATCACAGAGAGAATGACACAACCGAGCAGCTTCATAAGCTTCCAGATAGCGATTTGCATCTAAATGATGCCAAGCGAGATAAACGAGTGCAAACACTGACTGGAAGGGGAGTGACATCGCCTCCATGTGAGCGCGCAATGCCTTCTCCACTCGTTGCAAATCTTGCCCATGCCCCTGGGCATTATACACCATTAGGAGTGATGATAAACAAACAATTTTGGGGTCCTGGGGGC
>JBIIJA010000337.1:0-3141 GCA_044234195.1 Cyanobium sp.
CTCCACAAACAGCATGGCCGTATCCCGGCAGGCCCCTCGTCGCGGGCTGAGGGTTTCTATCGGAGAGAGGGGCTCGCCATCGAGTCGGCCAACGTGTTCAAACTCATGGTGGATCCGATCGGCCAGATGCATCAGAAAGGCCGCCGTGTGGCCCTCCATCTCCTCAGCCCGCTCCCGGGCCCAGGCCTGCACGGAGGGGTGGGCCTCCGTTTGGCCCAGGCAGGGAGCCAGCGACTGGCCTTCGCTGGCCCCGTAGGTGGCCGGCAGGGTCTGCACTCCCGGATCCGTCACGATCCAATCGAAGGGATTGTCGCGGAGGGTCTCCACGAGAGCCTCCATTTGGATCGTGAGCTCGTCATGGGTGTGCGCAAACCAGCCAACGGTGGCGTTGGTGCCATCTGGTTCCACCACATGGCTGAGGCCAGAGGGCTCCGGGAGGATGGTGAGCTGGTGATGGAGCAGCCGTTGGGTGGCATCCTGCCGGGGCGTCAGACGGAGCGTCATGGGCTCCAGAAACACCGGCGGGGCGTAGGTGTACGTCAGTCGGTGGGAGATGTGAAACAGCATGGGGCGTGACCGGGGCACCGATCCCCCCAGCAGCTTGGCACTACCAGGGCACGGGAGCTCGCCCTGTCCCCACATTGCAGCCCATCTGGGAGCCGAGCAGGGCGCCAAGGGGAACGGCCCAGCTCCGACCATCCTGTCGGGAGGTGGCGTAGCCCATGCCACCGCCGATCAATCCCCCCACAAGCCGACCAACGTTGCAGCGTTGGTTGAGCTGGGCCTCGCTCATCGCCCAGCCCGCTGGATCGTTGTCGTAAACCGTTTCTGGCCCAGGGGCGGGGGTGCCCCACCGATTGCCGTAGCCCCCGTAGGGAGTTTGGGGTCGGCGCCCTGGGTAAGGAGCGGGGGAAGGCTGCAAGGGTGGGGGTGCGTAGGCGGGCCGGCTCCAGGTCTGGGCCAGTCCAGGGGCAGGCGTCAAAAGGGTGCCCAGTGCCAGGACTGCACTGCTGCCCAGCAGAAGCCAGCTGGTGGGAGCAGGCAGGGAAGGGAAGAACGTCATCACCGTGAATGTGGGGATCCCTGCAGTTCAGCGCCCCCCGATGACCCATTGATGACAGGGAACAGCAGGGATGTGACTGGATATGACCGTGATGGGCATTTGCTGACGATGGAGCGGGAACGTGTTCCGATCGCGGAGGCGTTGTCAAGCTGGACCAGATCCACAACCACCCATGAGTTGGAGCGAGTTGGAGCGACTTGTGGACGATGCGGAAACAGATCCTTCGATCCGGCGTGGCTTGCGGCGCTGCCGCAGCCGCCGCGAATTGGTGATGGCCTCCAGGCGACTTGGTTACGGCATCCACCTCCAGGACCTTTGGAACGCCTGGAGGCTTGATCAGAACCTCGACCAGAACAATGTCTGTTGCCGTTAGTCCGGAAGGTCGAGAGAATCCTTGGCAGGCCCACCCAGCAGGCGATTCAGATTCACGCCGGCGTCGTAAGCCGCTGCGTGAAGCTGCTGTTTTTGCCCCTCACTCAGGCCATCCCAAAACGCATGGAAGAGATCGAGGGAGGCTTTCCCCAACCCCACCGCACCCATCAGGGTGAGGGGAAGGGCGAGCCATGGACACACCAACAGCACCAGGCTCAAGACCAGGCCCACGGCCGTGCCTTCCTTCATGGCCTCCCAGACGGTGCTGAGGATCACCTGCACTTGGGCGGTGCGGGTTAACACGCCGCGACGCACCAGGCCTTCGCTCCGCAGACCGGTGAGCAGAGCCTGATACCCCGCATAGACGAGGACGCCAGCCAGGGTGGACTCGGTCACCAGTTGGCGCGTCGGCAAACCTGGCTGGGGGGTGGTGATCCGAAGTCCGGCCCATCCGGCCAGGGGTGCGGCTTCCAGGCCAGCCCTGGGGATCTGGAAGGGATCACGTTCACGGGTCATGGCAAAAGAAGCCGCAACGGGGTGGGGCAGGGCCCCATTTTCACCCAGTGCCGCAAGGGTTCTCCAGGGAGGAACACCGCCCTCTCCCCCTGCACTGGCCGGTTAGCGCACCACCAAGACGGGAATCGGGGAGTGAAGCAGCACCCGTTGCGTCTCACTGCCAAGCAGAAAACCCGAGAGGCCTTTGCGGCCATGGGAGGCCATCACGATGAGGTCGCAGCCAAGCCGTTGGGCGGCTTCCACAATGGCGCGATAGGGAAGGTCTTGTTTCACCACTTCCGTGTGGATGGTGAGTCCCGCCTCCACTCCTGCGGCATGACCATCCCTCAGGATGCGATCCGATTCCCTCTCCGCTGTCCGGCTCAGACTCTCCACTGTGGCCGGATCCAGCATGTCTCCCATCCCCACCAGGGGAACGGGCAGAGGTGGCTGCACGTGAAGCAGGGTGAGCTTGGCGCCCAGTGTCTTCGCCAGGGCGATGGCTTGCACCAGGGCTTGGGCCGAGAGCTGGGAGCCGTCGCTGGGTACCAGCAGATGTTGGTAGGTCATGGCGGTCGAGAGTCTTGTCTCTGTCTACTCACACAAGGGGATGGACATCCCTGCAACGTGTGAAGAGATCTGGCTCCTGCGCAAAGGTTCGCTTTTGTGAGGTGTGCCCCCACGCTCTCCCTTAGAGGCCATGCCTAGCGATTCTCCAGGTCTGCTTGGGGCCCCGTGTCCAGGGGAGTGGCGTCATCGGGGTTGCATTGTTCGAATGACCATGGGCCGTCACGATCGGTCTGGCCCTTTCGCCGTTCGCCACGCCAGTGGTCTGCCGATGGGCCAGGCCAGCAGCTTGAGGGAGGCCCGCCAGCTGATTGATGAAGGAATTGTTCTTGTTCGGCAACGTTTAGTCGCCACCACCTAGGGGCCAACGCGCCGCCGCTGTTTCCCGAACAAGACGGCGGCGAGAAAGGAGAAGATTCACGAGCTCGTCCCTGAGTTGAGATAGCTCCCGCCAGCAACTTTGAAACGAGGCACGATGTTGAAGGTTGGGATCCACAGGACCGAGATCCTCCAGCAACAGCTCAATGGCGTCGATTTGCTGCTGACAGTAGGCTGCCGTTGAAGGTTGGGCGGGTGGCGGAGCCATCATTGGGAGAAAATCAGGGCAGATCTCAACCCTAAATCTCCTGCATTCTCTGCCATGG
>JBIIJA010000338.1:0-3131 GCA_044234195.1 Cyanobium sp.
GCGGCTGGACGGGGGCAAGCTCTACAAGCTTTACCTGCCGCCGAACATTCCAGTCGCCAATTTTTGGTCGGTAATCCTCTACGACAACCAGACCCGCTCCATGCTGCAGACGGACCAGCATTGGCCGGCTGTGAGCAGCCAGACCAAGGGACTGGTGGTGAATCCGGACAGTTCTGTTGACCTCTACTTCGGACCGGTCGCTCCGAAGGGCAAGGAGCACAACTGGGTGCAAACCGTTTCCGGCAAGGGCTGGAACACACTCCTGCGTCTTTATGGGCCCCTCCAACCCTGGTTCGACAAGACATGGCGGCCAGGCGAGATCGAATTGATCAAATCGAACAGGACGTAGCCAGCGCATCACCAGATCCAGCGGCGCGCTATGCCCTACCCGACTGGTGTTGCAAGGGCGTTGCCGTGGTGGGAAGGCAAGCGGTAGGGTCAAACTCTCCGTCCACTCCCGTGCCACGGGCCCACGGCTTCTGCCGAGCTTTTGTCACCACGCTGTCTTCCGCCGGGGCGCCCCGCCGCTCTCTCCCCTGCTGATGCAGCTCCACCCCCTGAGCGCCGGCTTCGCCCTGGGGCTCGCCCTCGCCCTTGGCCCCCTGCCGCTGCTTCCCGCTCTGGCGAAGGTGCCTCCAACCTCCACGCGTCTCTCCACCCCCGCGCTCACTCCCAGCCCAGCACCCACCACCAACAACCTGCTGGAAACCCGGGAGCGCTTCCACCCCATGCTCTCCACAGGAGGCATCGTGGCGGCCCAGGAGGGGTTGGCCGCTGAGGCGGGGGTGCGCCAGCTGCGGGCGGGGGGCAATGCGGTGGATGGGGCCGTGGCCACCGCCTTTGCCCTGGCGGTCACCTATCCCCAGGCGGGGAATCTTGGCGGTGGAGGGTTTCTCGTGCTGTGGTTGCCGGGCGAATCCCCGGCGCGGGCCCGGGGTTGCTTGCCCCCAAACGCCCCCTCGCCCGAGCGCTCCCTCGGCACTGGCACCGCCGTGGCGATCAATTTCCGGGAGGAGGCGCCCCAAGCGGCCACAGCGGGTCTGTTTCTCAAGGCCGATGGGACCGTGGATCGCCAGCGGGCCACCCGCTCTCTGCTGAGCGTGGGTGTGCCGGGAAGCGTGGCGGGGTTGGTGTTGGCCCAGCGTTGTTATGGCCGGCTGCCCCTGGCCCAGGTGATGGAGCCGGCGATCGCCCTGGCGGAGAATGGCTTTTCTGTTGGTCCCACCCTCAGTGGCGCCCTCAACGCCTCCACCCAGCTCAAGGCCGATCCCACCGCCCGGGCCCTCTTCTACCGCCCAGGCCCCGATGGCCTGCCCCAGGCCCCGCGCCCCGGCGAGCTGCTGCGCCAGCCCCAGCTGGCTCGCACCTTGCGCCGCATCGCTGTCGAGGGGGAACCAGGTTTTTACAGCGGCCCGGTGGCCGAGGCTCTGGCGCGCCTGATGGCCCAGCGGGGCGGGCTGATCACCACAGGCGATCTGCAGCGCTATCGGGCCCGCCTGGTGGCGCCCCTGGAGCGTCGCTTTCGCGGCTTGCCCATCCTCACCATGCCCCCGCCTGGCGGCGGCCTCACCCTGCTGCAGCTTCTGGCCCTGCTTGAGCCCTTCCCCCTGGAGACCAGCGGGCTCAACAGCGCCCGCTCCATCCATCTGCTGGTGGAGGCCAGCAACCTGGCCTACCGCGATCGCAACGACCTGCTCGGTGACCCCGACCAACTCCCCATCCCCACCAGCCGCCTGCTGAATGAGGCCTATCTGAAGGGCTTGCGGGCGCAGATCGCCCTGGATCGCCACCGTCCTTCCACCGCCCTCCCTCCGCGGCCACCTTGGCCAGAAGGCACCAACACCACCCATTTCTCCGTGGCGGATCGGCAAGGGGGGTTGGTGGCCCTCACCACCACCCTCAATTTCCCTTTTGGCAACGGCATCGCTGTGCCAGAAGCGGGCTTCCTGCTCAACAACGAGATGGATGATTTCACCGCCAGCCCGGGCAAGCCCAATGCCTTTGGCCTGGTGCAGGGCCAGGCCAATGCCATCGCCCCCGGCCGGCGCCCCCTGAGCTCCATGGCTCCCACCCTGGTGTTCCGAGCGGATGGCACGCCTTGGATCGCCACCGGCAGCCCTGGGGGGAGCCGCATCACCACCACCGTGGTGCAGGTGCTCCTCAACCGCCTGGTGCATGGCCGCAACCTGGCCACCGCGGTCGCCGCTCCGCGGGTGCATAGCCAGCTCTGGCCCGATGGGCTGAGCCATGAGGAGGGCCTTTCCCCGGACACCCTCCAGCTGCTGCGGGGGATGGGCCATGGCTTGAAACTCACCCCCGCCATGGGGGCAGCCCATTCGGTGGAGGTGAGAGAGGGTGGCGGCACTGCGGCGGCCATGGATCCCCGCCGTCCGGAGGCGCAAGCCGTGGCGGAGTGAACCTCTTGACTTTTGGCTTTTGGGCCTCAGGCGCTAGGCACTAGTGGCTGCTCCGCCACCCGAAGGGGCCGTGAGCAGGTTCACCGCGGAGAAGGCGAGGGAGATGCCGAACAGGGTGCCGATGGCCCAGAGGCTGTCGCTCGGCCACTGGGCAATCAACATCCCGCCGAGCACGGCGGTGATGATCCCATCCAGCAACACCATGCCCCGGGCCGGCAGCTGCTGGGTGGCGGCGGCCGCTAGCTCCATCACTCCCTCGGTGGCCAGCAGGGCCCCGACAAAGAGGGTGAGGCTGATGGTGCTCTGGATCGGGAACAGAAGGCAGGAGAGCCCGCCAATGAGATAGAGCACACCGGAAAGGGCGCGAAACACCTTGCCCCGAGTGTCGGGCTCACCGCTCAGCCGCAGAAACTGGGAGATGGCCGCAACGATGGCGGCACTGCCGAGCAGAACGGTGAGGAACGTGGCGGAGACGAAGGGCAACACCAACGACAACACAGCTCCAGCCAGGAGGAGGGCCGCAGTGAGCCAACGCATGCGAGGGGAAACGGGGGCTGTCAAAGGGACATCGCGCGTGAAATCACCTTAATCGCCCTTTTTTGGTTTGCACCACCTACGCATCTCTGGGGGTGGGGATCTCAGGGAGTCTCAAATGTTGAGGAGGTTGATGGGAAGGAATGAGCCGTTCGAGGGGCTCAGGCGGCGGCGGCCTCT
>JBIIJA010000032.1:0-10682 GCA_044234195.1 Cyanobium sp.
CCCGAGCCGTGCAGACCCCCCCTGTGTTGCTGGGGAGGATGGATCCCACCGAGGTGAGCCGCTTCCAAACTCCCAGCGGGAAGCTCAACAGCGTGCCCGTGCTGCTGCTCCCCCAGCTGGCCTGCTTCGATCGTCGCCGCCTGCCCCAATCCCCAGCAGACCTCACCGGGCTGCTGCGCCTCTCCAGCCAGGGGCTGAGGGTGGGCTTGCCGCTCGATGGCTTCAATCTGGCCTGGACCTTCGGCAGCCTGGGCGCGGCCCCAAGCGTGGAGGAGCTCTTCGCCGGCCAACCCGCCACCCCCCAGCGGCGGGCGGCCCTTGGCCGCTGGCTGGCCTGGCTGAGACAGGCGGATCAGGTGCCGGACGTGACCTTTCAGATCTCTCAGAGCCGGCTCATCCAAGCGTTGGGCAAGGGTCAGCTGGACTGGACCAGCTGCCGCAGCACCCATTTGGCCCGGCTGCGAACCGAGCTGGGTTCGCACTTGGGCATCGCCCCCCTGCCCAGGGGACCTGGCGGCCCCCCCAGCCCCCTCAGCCGGCAGAGGGTGCTGGCCTTTGGCCGCAATTCCAGCCCAGCCCAAAAGGAGGTGGCGGAGGCCTTCGCCCGCTTCGTGGTCACCCCCCTCACCCAGCGCAACCTGGCACTGCAGCGGGAGGAAGTGTTGCCGGTGCTGGGCTCCATGCGACTGCCTGAGGGGCGCAAGGGAACGCTGCGCCTGCTCGCCATCGCCCAGGCCCAAGTGCGAAGGGAGAGGGGAACCGGCTCGGAGATGTTTCAGCATGGCGATCAAGAGGGGGCGGCCATGGCGCTGGTGCTGAGCCGCTACCTCTATGGCGACCTCGATGCCGAAGGCACCATCGATGCCCTGGTGGGCATGATCCAATCGAGGGAAGCGGGGCCATGAACGAGCTTCTGGAGCAGATGGCCGGTTGGCTGGGCCTTCTCTGGCGCGGGCCCGTGCTGGGGCAACTGCTGGCCGTGCCAGTGGTGTGGTGCCTGCTGCGGGCCTTGGCTCAGCGGGGAGGGATCCAGGCGCCGTTGCGCCAGCGCTCCTGGCGGCAGGGAATCACCCTGGTGGTGCTGGCCGCCCTCACGGCCCTCTTGGCGGTGGTGGGGCAGCCCTTTGCCCTGCTGGGGATCCTCACCGTGCTGATCGGCGGCTGGACCGCCCTCGAGACGCTGCCCGAGCTGCTGACACCCCAGCTGGGTGCGCGCTCCGTGCAGGTGCTCACCACGCGCCTGCTGCGCCCCCTCTATCTCCTGGGGTGCCTGATGCTGCTGATCAGCCTGGTGGACAATGCCAATGTGCTCGGGCTGATCCCCATCGGCGATTGGGTGGGCAGCAACGTGAACCTGGGCTCCCTGCTGCGCTCCCTGGTGCTGCTGTATGTGCTGATCATGGCGATGGAGCCCCCCACCCAGGCGGTGGCTTGGCTCGCCCAGCGCTTTCTGGGCATCAGCGATGGCAGCCGTCGGGCCATGGCCGTGATCCTCCACTACGCCGTGGTGGCGCTGGGGATGCTGTGGATCCTGGAGCGGCTGGGCGTCAATCGCACGGCCTTGGTGGCGGTGGCAGGCGGGCTCTCGGTGGGGGTGGGCTTTGGCATCAAGGAGGTGGTGTCCAACTTCATCAGTGGCCTGTGGCTGCTGATCGAAGGGTCCGTGCGCCCGGGCGATGTGCTGATCGTGGATGGGGAGGCCTGCCAGGTGCGCAGCCTGGGGCCCCGGGCCGCCACCCTCTGGCGCGACCGCGACAACGCCGAGCTGCTGATCCCCAACCAAACCTTTTTCACCAACTCCACCGTCACCTACACCCACACCGATTCCCTGCGCCGCAGCCAGGTGAGCGTGGGGGCCGCCTACCACCATCCCCCCGCTGAGGTGATCGCCCTGCTGGAGCGCACGGCCGCTGGGGTGGAGGGGGTGCTGGCGGAGCCGAGGCCGCAAGCCTTCTTGCTGAGCTACGGCGATTCGGCGGTTCAATACGGCGTGCGCTTCTGGATCGCCAGCGCTCTGGAGAATACGTCCATCAGCAGTGCCGTGCAGGAAGCGATCTGGCAGGCGTTTCGCGAGCACGCGATCGAGATTCCCTATCCCCACCAGGTGCAGCTGGAGCGCACCATCGACCCGTTGCCTGCGCAGGCTGCCCCTGCGGCTTCCGGCGAGCCGGAGACAGACAGCCCGCGGCGGTGAAAGGCTGAGAAGAACTTGGAGCCAACCTGTGCACTGCGCAGGGCAGATCGGCAGGAGCTGATCACGCATTTCCAACAAGATTGCAGATCAGCATCTGTTACAAGAAACCTCCATTAAGTTGGATGGACCAATCCTCTTCGCGATCCGTCCAGAATTTGCGCACAATTTGATGACCGCATTCGCGCCACTCAAGATGCCACTCCAATTCCGCCCATTCACCTCTGCTTGCTCCCTTTTCGGCCGTGCTGGGGTCGCGGCCATCCTCACCAGTGCCGTTGGGCTGCCGATCTCGGTCCAGGCCGGGCCCACGTACACGGGCCATGTGGTCGTGTCCAACTTGCTCAATCCTCGCGGATTGACCGTCGATCCCTCAGGCCGGATCCTGGTGAGTGAAGGTGGATCGGGTGGAACCACCTGTGATGTGGAAGGTGCCCCTCCTGGCCCCACAACGGCTCTGCGCTGCTGGGGGCAAACAGGCGCGGTGGGTCGGTTTGACCCGATCAGCAACACGTACAGCCGCCCTTGGGTCAATCTCGATTCCATCGCAAAGAGTAACAACCCCGACGATCTCTCACCCGTCGCTGGTCTCCAAGACCTGACGTTCACGGACGATGGACGCTTGCTTGGAGTGTTCGGGTTCCGTGGGAAACCATCCACACGCCCTACGGGCACGGTCTTTGCCAAGTTGGTGCAATTCACCGAATCAAACCCGACCCCCACGTCTCTGGCCGATTTGGGAGCGTTTGAGACCAACCAGCCAAGCCACACGCCGCCCTTCTCCAATCCCTTCGCTCTGGCCTGGAAAGCTGGAATCAGCTACATCACGGATGCAGGCGCCAACCGGTTGCTGAAGGTGAAGGACAACACGGCCGTCGTGGAGCTCTTGGAAAACTTCCCCAACATCACCACAACAACACCACAAGCCGAAGCCGTTCCCACAGGCCTGGCCGTGAGCCCAACGGGCACGCTCTACAACACCCAGCTGCCGGGGTTTCCATTCGCTGCAGGCACAGCCTCCATTTTTGCTTCCAATGGGATGCCCGGCTCCGCCACCACCATTGCGAGCGGTTTCACCAATGTCATGGACCTGTCCCTGGGGGCTGACGGCTGGCTGTATCTGGTGCAATACGCCGAAGATTTCTCCAATCCCGTGGGCACAGGCAGCCTGAGGCGCTTCAACCCCACCACCATGGAGCAGCAACTGTTGGGCGCAAACATCGACCGCCCCACAGGGGTGCTTGCCCTGCCAGATCGCACGGTCTACGTGGCCACGGGGGGGAGCACCACCAAGGGTGCCTTGGTGCGCTACACGCCAGGGCCTCTGCCGATCGCCGGTGCCCTGCTGGCCTGGCGGCAAGCCAGGCTGTTGCGACGGCGGGTGAAGGGCCAAACGCTGGCTTGAGGCGTGTCGCAAAGCAGGTCCGTGAGGCTTTGGCTCGGCACGGGAGGATCGTGTTGGTGCTGTCCCAAGACGAGCCGGACGTGCTCTTCCGCCACCGCTCTCAAGTCAATCCCTCGCCGAGCCTGGAGGAGATGGCTGCCCCTTGAACCGGCCATCAACCTAGGCTAGCCAGAAAAGCTAGCCAGATCACCATGGAAGCCGAGTGGACCCTTCAGGACGCCAAGAACCGTTTCAGTGCCGTGGTGGAGGCGGCCTTGGCTGGTGAACCGCAGAAGGTCACCCGCCGGGGGCGCTGGGTGGGGGTGGTGCTCTCCGCGGCGGAGTACGAGCGGCTGCGGCGTCTGGATCAGGCCCAAGCGCCCACGTTGCCGGAGCTGCTCTTGGCCCTGCCGCAGGACGACGAACCCTTTGCGCGGATGGGGCTGACACCGCGGGAGTTCCCATGTTCCTGATCGACACAATGGTGCTCTCGGAGCTGCGCCGTCGCGAGCGGGATCCCGGAGTGGTGGCCTGGATTGCCCAGCAGCGACAAGAGGATTGCTTTCTGAGCGTGGTGAGCATTGGCGAGATCGAGCGGGGCATCGCTCAGCGCCGAGGCTCCGATCCTGGTTTTGCCGCCGAGCTGGCGACCTGGTTGGATCAGCTGCTGCGGCTGCATCACAATCGCCTTCTGCCCGTGAGCCTCTCCATCGCCCGTCGCTGGGGGCGGCTCTCCGCCGAGCTGGGCCACGACAGCGCCGACCTGCTGATCGCCGCCACCGCCCTGGAGCACGGCCTCATGGTGGTGACCCGCAACCTGTGCCATTTCACGCCCACTGGCGTGCCCACGCTCAATCCCTGGCAGGGCAGCTGAAGACTGGACGGCACAAAGCAGGCCGGACTGGCCTCGATCGGGTTGGCGACGCTGCGGCGGCATGGCAACGCCTTGCTGGCGTCAAGGGCAGGATCCTGCTGCTCCAAGGGAATCGGCGGGACGATGGGCCGCTGCAGCCGATCAGCGCCTGGGCGCTGGTGGCAGCTCATCCAGCAAGACGCCCAACCGCTGAGGCCATTAAGGTTGCCGTAGGACTCCAGCCCAGCCCATGGCCCTGGCGCCCGCACCACAAAGCGCCCAGCCCCCTGGCCTTGAGCCTGCTGCACTGCGGCTGCCCTGGGATCTGCGGCTGACGCCGGAGCAGTTCGAGCGGGTGTGCCACAACGGGAGGGGAGACAGGCAGCCGCAACAGTCGCCTGCTCATCCAGCTGGGCCTGGCCCTCACCCGCTGCAAGCCAAGCTTGAGAATCTTTGACAGCTCCACAGGCTTCCTCCTGGCGGATGGCTCCGTGCTCAGCCCCGATGCCGCGCTTGTGTTGGAAGAGCGCTGGCAGGCCCTGAATCCTGAGCAGCGCCGCAGCTTCCCGCCCCTTTGCCCTGATCTGGTGGTCGAGTTAGCAAGCCCCAGCGATGAAGGCCCCCGAGGTCTCACAGCCTTGCGCCACTAGATGGACCTCTACCAGGCCAATGGCGCACGCCTCGGCTGGCTTCTGCTTCCCCAGGAGCGGTCGGTGGAACTCTGGCGGGGCGGCCAGGAGGGGAGGGCGGAGCGTCTGGAGAGCGCCAGCCGGCTGGATGGCAGCGAGCTGGCCGAGGGGCTGGCGCTGGATCTGGAGGAGATTTGGGCAGTGTGAGCCGTCCGCCCTACCCCGGCATGAGGATTGAACGACCATGGCGCAAAGTTGAACAACACCATCCAGATGGCGGAAATCCTCATTTCTGTGGACATTGAGGCCTCAGGCCCCATTCCTGGGGAGTACAGCATGCTGGCGCTTGGCGCCTGCGTGGTTGGCGCGCCCGAGCAATCCTTCTACGTCGAATTGAAGCCCCTTCATGGGGGCTTTCAAGAGGAGGCGCTTGCCGTCGCTGGCTTCGATCTCGCCCAATTGGAGCGAGATGGCATGGTCCCAGGGCGTGCCATGGCTGATTTTGAGGCCTGGATCCAGGCGGTCACCCCCTGCGGAGCTGTGCCCGTATGCGTCGCCTATCCGATCAGCTTTGATTGGATGTTTATCGCCTACTACTTCCATCGCTTTCTCGGTCGCAACCCCTTTGGCATCGCCGGGTTGGATGTGAAGTCGTTTTATGCGGGAATGATGGGTTGCTCTTATATCTCCTCTGGCAAGACCGACATGGATCAGCGCTTCAGTGACGACGAACCACTGAGCCACCATGCCCGCGAGGATGCCATCGCCCAAGCCGCGCTGTTTCAGCGGCTCCTAACCTATCGCCACTCACTTTCTGGCGATCTGCGATGACAGACCACACCCAGCCGATCGATTCGGATCGGGCCAAGCGTGCCATCGATGGCGTTGCGGAAGCCGCCGATCGCCTGGGGGTGGAAGTGGATCAGCGAGAGGCCCTTGCGTGGCTGGAGGCCGCCGCCGCCAGCGAGGCGGACGGCACTGTGGCGGAAGACAGCCAGGCCGGCATTTTTGGCCATCGCCTGGCGCTCCTGGATTTCAATCCCGATCAGTTGCCCTTCTTTCGCCAGCTGGCCCAACGGGTGCGGGCAGAGCGCCATCCCCGAGTGGAATCAGCCATCGCCATCTCCGGCAGCGCAGCCCAAGGCAAGGTGCAGTTGTTTCCTGGCGACAACGATTTTTTTGAACGGGTCAACATCAAAGCGGACACCCTTGAAGAGGCGCGACAGATTTTGCGCGACGTGCTGCGCAAGACGGCCCTGAGAGCCTTGGAGATGCGCGACATTGTGCTGGTGGAAGTCAACATGGGTGTGTTTGATCAGCCCGTGTATGCGCAAGGATCCCTCCGCGCCGCGGGGGATCCCATCACCTGGTTGCCCGCCGATGTGGCCAATGGCTACCTGACGGTCGAAGATGTCTCCCATCGCCCTCTGACGATCCACTGGAATGAGGTGAATGCCGGTCTGGGATGGACCTATTGCGGGTGGATCATCTCCGACCCGCAGGCTGGGCGCCTGTCTCAGGCCAGCAACATGATGGATGTGACCTGGGAAGCGCCGGGTGGTGAGATCCAGGCGTTGGATGGCTCGATCGATCCCTTTTATCAGGACATCTATCTGGAGTCTGAAGCCCTGCCGGTGTTTCGGAAAATCATTGCCCATGCCGATGCAGGGCGGCTCAACACGTATATCAGCGAAATGCGATCCAATGCTGCGCATTACACGCATGCCCAACCCAACTTCGTCAAAGCCAGCAAGCGGCTCTACAACCTCTTCCGTGTCACCGATGAGTTGGAAGCAGCAGCCTATGTGCGTGAGTTGTTCGACGAGCCCGGCGCAAGGATGTATCAGGTGCCTGGCCTGCTGGAAGCCGCAGACGCGGCCTTGAAGGCAGGCCCCGCCATCAGCCGCGACATCGTGGTGCAACAAATCGACCATGTGATTCGTGCGGTGGTGGTGGCCGCTGAAGGCCCCCGGGAGGCCGACTTGGTGATGGAGTTGCTTCGGCTGCGGGATGGAGTGATCGGCCGGCTGCCGGCTGGGCAGGAGTGGGATCAGATCCTGGGCGATGTGCGCCAGCGCTGCACGGAGATGGTGAGCGAGTATTTCCGCGAGCGGCTCCTGGGCATGCCAAGGATTGCGGAGGTTGTGGAGGGCTTGAAGAACGGCTAGCGGTCTCCCTGCAACGGACTGTGACCCCACCGGTTCGCCCCCCATCGGCCTGCCTACGGTCTGAGCAACCCCTGTGGCCCAGCCTTCCCACCATGACCGAACTCGGCAAGTGCCCCTTCAGCGGCCACGGCGGCGCCCCGATGGCCGTAGCGGGGCGGGGCCCTTCGCCCAGGGACTGGTGGCCCCAGCAACTCAACCTGGGGATCCTGCGCCAGCACTGCCCCACCGCCAATCCCCTTGGGGCGGAGTTCCACTACGCCGAGGCTTTCCGCCAGCTGGATTACCAGGGCCTCAAGCGCGACCTGCTGGCCCTGATGACCGATTCCCAAGACTGGTGGCCGGCGGATTGGGGGCACTACGGCGGGCTGTTCATCCGCATGGCCTGGCACAGCGCGGGCACCTACCGCACCGCCGATGGCCGGGGCGGCGGCGGCACCGGCAACCAGCGCTTCGCGCCGATCCACAGCTGGCCCGACAACGGCAACCTCGACAAGGCCCGCCGCCTGCTCTGGCCGATCAAACAGAAGTATGGCAATGCCATCTCCTGGGCCGACCTGATGATCCTGGCGGGCAACTGCGCCCTCGAATCCATGGGGTTGCGCACCTTCGGCTTTGGCGGCGGCCGGGTCGACATCTGGCAGCCGGAGGAAGACATCTTCTGGGGCAACGAAACCACCTGGCTCGGCGATGAGCGCTACAGCGGCGAGCGGCAGCTGGAGCAGCCCCTGGCGGCGGTTCAGATGGGATTGATCTACGTCAACCCGGAGGGTCCCAATGGGGTGCCCGATCCCGTGGCCTCCGGCCGGGATGTGCGCGAGACGTTTGCCCGCATGGCCATGAACGACGAGGAAACCGTGGCCCTCACCGCCGGCGGCCACACCTTTGGCAAGGCCCATGGGGCCGGCAGCAGCGAGCTGGTGGGGCCCGCGCCGGAGGGGGCACCGCTGGAAGAGCAGGGGCTGGGCTGGCACAACCGCCACGGCAGCGGCAAGGGGGCCGACACCACCACCAGCGGCATCGAGGGCGCCTGGAAACCCCACCCCAACCGCTGGGACATGGGCTATTTCGACATGCTCTTCGGCTACGAGTGGGAGCTGATCAAAAGCCCCGCCGGCGCCTGGCAATGGCAGGCCAAGAATTGCCGCGAGGAGCACCTGATCCCCGATGCCCACATTCCCGGGCTCAAGCACCCGCCGATGATGACCACGGCGGATCTCTCCCTGCGCTTTGATCCCCTTTACGAGCCCATTTCCCGCCACTTCCACCAGCACCCCGAGGCCTTTGCCGACGCCTTCGCCCGGGCCTGGTTCAAGCTCACCCACCGCGACATGGGGCCCAAAGGCCTCTACCTGGGCCCCGAGGTGCCCGCCGAGGAGCTGCTCTGGCAAGACCCCATCCCCCCGGTGGATCACCCCCTGGTGGATGGGGCGGCCATCGCCGATCTCAAGGCCCGGGTGCGGGCCTCAGGCCTGAGCACCGCCGAGCTGGTGGCCACGGCCTGGGCCTCGGCCTCCACCTTCCGCGGCTCCGACAAGCGGGGCGGCGCCAATGGGGCTCGAATCCGCCTGGCGCCCCAGAACACCTGGGCCGTGAACCAGCCCGAGCAGCTGGGGCGGGTGTTGGGAGTGCTGGAGGAGATCCAGGGCGCCTTCAACGGCTCCCGCGCCGATGGGGTGCGGGTGTCGCTGGCGGATTTGATTGTGCTGGCGGGGGG
The DNA here is from genome assembly GCA_044234195.1 of Cyanobium sp. GTDB lineage: Bacteria > Cyanobacteriota > Cyanobacteriia > PCC-6307 > Cyanobiaceae > Cyanobium. Next base: position 8,940 of record JBIIJA010000032.1, read on the forward strand.
CGTGGGGGTGGAGCAGGGGGCTGCTGCCGCCGGGCACCCGCTGGAGGTGCCCTTCAGCCCCGGCCGCATGGATGCCAGCCAGGAGCACACCGACGTGGCGTCGTTTGCGGTGCTGGAGCCCCAGGCCGATGGCTTCCGCAACTGGCAAAAGGGACCCATGAGCGTGGCCGCCGAACACCTGCTGGTGGATCGGGCCCAGCTGCTGGGCCTGAGCGCGCCGGAGCTCACCGTGCTGGTGGGCGGCCTGCGGGTGCTCGGCGCCAACACCGATGGCAGCCCCCATGGGGTGTTCACCGAGCGGCCCGGCGAGTTGAGCAACGACTTTTTCGTGAACCTGCTCGCCATGGCCACCACCTGGAGCCCCACCACCGACACCGGCGAGCTGTTCGAGGGGCGCGACCGTGCCACCGGCGCCCTGCGCTGGAGCGGCACCCGGGTGGATCTGGTGTTTGGCTCCAACTCCCAGCTGCGGGCCATCGCCGAGGTGTATGCCCAAAACGATGGCGCCGCAAGATTCGTGGCTGACTTCGTGGCCGCCTGGGTGAAGGTGATGAATGCCGATCGCTTTGATCTGCGGCACTGAATCCACCCCTCCGCAGGAAGCCACCGCTCCGCAGGCGGTCCGCAGGCGGTTGGGGTAGGGCTGCCGGCTATCAAGGGGATGTCGCGGCCAAAGGCGCTTAGCGTCAGATCAGCTGTCTAGGTTCTGTCATGTCCCTAGCTCCTTCGCCTGCTCCTGAACCCCTGGTGTCCCTGGTGGCCGCGGCCGGTGGCCACTCCCTGCTCCTCCGCCAACTCTTCGACGCCGACACCGGTACCTTCACCTACCTCCTGGCCGATGGGGAAAGCCGCCAGGGGGTGCTGATCGATTCGGTGTTTGAGCAACACGACCGTGATCTGGCCTTGATCCACGAGCTGGCCATCGATCTGGTGGCTGCGATCGACACCCACGCCCACGCGGATCACATCACCGGCAGCTGGCTGATGCACCTGGACACCGGCTGCGCCATTGGCCTGGCGGCCGCGGCCAGGGCCGAAAACGTGAGTCTGCCGCTGCAGCACGGGGATCACGTGGCCTTCGGCAGTCGCTTCCTGGCGGTGCGCAGCACCCCAGGCCACACCGATGGCTGCCTCACCTACGTGCTCGACGACCAGTCGCTCGCCTTCACCGGCGATGCCCTCCTGGTGCGGGGCTGCGGGCGCTGTGATTTCCAGCAGGGCAATGCCCACATCCTCTGGCACTCCATCACCGAGCAGATCTTCACCCTCCCCGAGGCCTGCCTGCTCTACCCGGGCCACGACTACTCCGGCCGCGGCGTCACTTCAGTGGTGGAAGAAAAACTGTTCAACGCCCGCCTGGGCGGCACCGCCACCGAGCGCGACTTCGTGGGCCACATGGAGAACATGAAGCTGCCCCACCCCGGCAAGATCGCCGAGGCCCTGCCCGCCAACCTGCGCTCGGGCCAACCCCGCACCCCTGCGAGCGTGGAGAGCTGGGCGCCCCTGGAGCGCAGCTACGCCGGACTTCCGGAACTGACGCCCGCCTGGGTGGCGGCCCACCGGGAGCGCCTCACCGTGCTGGATGTGCGCTCCGCCGAGGAGGTCACCGGGCCCGATGGGCGGGTGAGCCACAGCCTCTGGATCCCCCTGCAGGAGCTGGAGGCCCGCATGGAGGAGATCCCCAGCCACCAGCCCCTGGTGGTGGTGTGCCATTCCGGCAGCCGCTCTGCCCTGGCCACCCAG
>JBIIJA010000339.1:0-3128 GCA_044234195.1 Cyanobium sp.
ATCGACCGTCTCCAGAGCATGGGAAAGAATCACCCGATTCCACTTCTGGAGGTAGGTGGTTGGTTCGCCATCCCCATGGGTGGCCGGAGGTGAAAATTCCTGCCGCAATTCCTGTTCTCGTAAGCGCTTCAATTCATGGGAGGCCAGCACTCCCTCCACCACATCAGCAAGGCGGAGCTTGCGTTTTTTCATGGTGATGGCAAAGTCGATTCCTGCTGCAAATTTCTCCCTGGCATTGCCGGAGGCACTGCGCGCTGCCACCATCGCTTCCTCCTCCAGGAGCATGGCTGGAGATTTGTCGAGGGTTGGCCAGTTTTCAATGCGCTGGCCCAGTCGGGCTACCTCCTGGGTGATGGAGTCTACCACCGCATCGAGCAGGGCATCACAGGCGGGCTCCACGATGCCGAGGCCCTTGTAGAGCCGGATCGCTGTCTGAACAAAGCTCGCAAAATCGGTGATCCGATAGGGAAGGTTGCGCACCTGCAAGTGGGTTTCGTGGTTGGCGGAGAAGCTCTCGCGAAAACAGCGGTAGGCCGCCCCTTGAATCAGGCGAAACAGGCCTATTTGCATCTGCAAGCGTGAGGTGCCCCCTGCCTTTTCCTCCTGCGGATGGAGGGCCAACAGTGCCTTGAGGCGCTCAATCTCTTGGCTCGCTTGCGTCTCGGTGTCGGCCTCCATGGGCATCCGCTGGGCTGTCTTGCCCACGGGCTCTGGGGCGCTGTTGGAGGAGGGATTTGGGGTGGTCCCTGCCGCGATGCTGCCTGAAATGGAGCCGCCAACGTTGGCTGACGTGGCTTGGTCTAGAGCCAAAAGACAGAACTCCTCAAAACCGATCACACCATCACCGTCAAGATCCACTTCCTTTACCATGGTGGTCAGTTCGCCCTCGCTTAAGCCAAAGCGACCCATCACGGTTTGCAGTTCTGCGGCAGTGATGTGATTGTTGTTGTCTTGATCAAAGATGCTGTAGGCCAGCTTCAGCCGGCTTTGGAGATCTCCCTGTTGGGCAATCATCAAGGCCTTGAACTCTTCAAAATCCACCGTTCCCGAGCCTTCCACATCCACCTCTTTGATCAGGGCACGCAAATCCATCAAGCTTGGCGCCTGGCCGAGAGCGTGCATCACCTGGCCCAACTCCTCGGCGGAGATTTCACCGTTGCCATCGGTGTCGAAGACCCCGAATGCCCTCCACAGTTCATCGACCTCCACCTCTGTGATCGCCCCCGCTTGAGCCCGTGTGGTCGATTCCATGGGCGGCCCATGCAACAAATTCAACCTTCCACTTTAGGTTGGCTTGGTGGCGATCACCGCGAAAAAGGGGTCTCCCTTGGCGCCAAACATCCCTGCCAGGCCTGAGGCCTGAGTCGTCTCGGCGATCAGCTCAGGCTTGGGCCAGCCCTGGGCCATGAGCACCTTGGCCACAGTGGCTAGGTGGTCACGATCGCTGGAATCCGTCCAGATCACTGGCGCCTTGGTGAAGAACATGCGGTTGGAGAACGCCACGATCACTTGACCACCTGGCCGCGTGATTCTCCATAGCTCCGCCGCCACGGCTTCTGGGTATTGCAGATATTGCCAGCCCGCCACCATCAGCGTGGCATCCACGCTGGCGCTCTCCAACGGCAAGTGTTGATCCTGGTTGAGGTTTTGCACCCAGCTGCGCTCCAGCCGCGGATTGGCAGCGAGCTCCTTGGCGTTGAGGCCATGGCCGATGACGCTGCGGTAGGAGACATCCTCCGGCAGATGGGACACCCAGCTCGACATCAGATCCAGCACCACCACATCGGCCGGGATGCGCTCGCGGTAGAGCTGGGTGAGCCGCTGCCGAAACGCCGCATCAAGATGCTGCACAAAGCGAGGCTCGGCATAGAACAGCGTGTCGTCGCTGCCATCCCATTTGCGCCGCTCCGACTCCGTCAACACCTGCACCACCATGGCGACCTTCCCTCAAACACAGGCCGCATTCTGTTGGATTTGGCCGTAGCCAGCGCCGGCTGGGGCGTTCGTCAGGCCCGTCTCTTGCTCTGCACCCCGCGCTTTCCCACCGGCCCTGCTTTTGCTGCCACTCCGCCCCATCACCCAGCAGCTCCCGCCCCCATCCGCCCCAGACCGCCGCCTCACACCACACCTGGTGTGCCTCAGGACCAAAACTCCTACACTCCCGCGCAAGGATCTTTCTCTCCCAGGCCGTCCCCAGCCCGCCGCCCCCATAGGATGGGACCATGACCGTTGCCGCCAGCAGCCGGCCGGACTTGGCGGCGCTGTTCCCCTTCCCCCTCGATCCCTTTCAGCTGGAGGCGATCGACGCCCTCAACCAGGGGCATTCGGTGGTGGTGAGCGCCCCCACAGGCTCCGGCAAGACCCTGGTGGGCGAATACGCCATTTATCGCGCCCTGGCCCACGGGCGCAAGGTGTTCTACACCACGCCCCTCAAGGCCCTTTCCAATCAGAAACTCCGGGATTTCCGCCACCAGTTTGGCGCAGAGAAGGTGGGCCTGCTCACGGGCGATCTGAGCGTCAACCGGGAGGCCTCGATCGTGGTGATGACCACGGAGATCTTCCGCAACATGCTTTATGCGGAGATCGACCATCCCGATGACGATCCCCTTGAAGGGGTGGAAACGGTGGTGCTCGATGAGTGCCACTACATGAACGATTCCCAGCGGGGCACGGTGTGGGAGGAATCGATCATCCATTGCCCCCCCGCGATCCAGCTGGTGGCCCTTTCCGCCACCGTGGCCAACGCAGGCCAACTCACCGATTGGATCGAGCGGGTGCATGGCCCCACCCAGCTAGTGCTCAGCGACCACCGCCCCGTGCCGCTGGCCTTCAGCTTTTGCAGCGCCAAGGGGCTCCATCCCCTCCTCAACGAGGAGGGCACCGGGCTCCACCCCAACTGCAAGGTGTGGCGGCCCCCCAAAACCACCCGCCGCAAGGGCGACCGCTCCCCCAAGCCCCCTCAGCCAGAGGCGCCCCCTCTGGGCTTTGTGGTGGCCCAGATGGCGGAGCGCGACATGCTGCCCGCTATCTACTTCATCTTCAGCCGCCGCGGTTGCGACCGGGGCGTGCGCGACCTGGGCAATGCCTGCCTTGTGAGCAAAGACGAGCAGGCGCGGATCGCGGCGCGC
>JBIIJA010000340.1:0-3127 GCA_044234195.1 Cyanobium sp.
GGCATGCAACGCCCCGCGATCCCCCAGCACAAAGCGGTCATCCCCTGCGCCTCCGGTGAGAACATCAATGCCGGCCCCTCCATCGAGAGTGTCGTTTCCATCGCCACCGAGAAGCCTTTTCGCGTCGGCATTGCCGATGAGGCTGTCGTGAAACCCACTGCCGATGACATCTTCAAAGTTCTGCACCTGGCAGCCCCAGGAGAAGGTGGTTTGGTCCGGCATCTTCATTGAGCCAAACACCACCAAACCCGTGCTGAGATTTACCTTCAGTCCAAGGGGGCCTGAGGGGGCAAAGCCAAAGTACAGCGACCCGGAATAAAGGCGAGAGAAATCCAGCTTGTCGCCTGCCAGAGTGCTGCCAATCACTCGATCAAACATGATTGATTCTTGGCCAAGTCCGACTCCTTTATCCACCACACCCCAAGCAAGGTCTGGGAAGCAAGCATTGGCATAGGCGATCCTAAGCGAGACGGACTGACCAAGGGAGAAATATTCTTGTTGTAAGTCGGCATACAAAACCTTGATTGCCTCTTCACCTTGCACTGTTCAACTTCCTGCCGATGTCAGGCCTCAGACAGGCGTCTGTCCAGTTGCTGACAGTGCCACCTCAAGCCGCCATGGGCGGTTCCGCAGGGCGAGAGGCCCGTCCTCGCGCGGGGGGTTGGCGCAATTGTCGCGGCGGCTGGGCCCGCAGCAGCAGCCGCTCCGACTCCGCATCCAGCACCACATGGATCAGGCGCTGATGGCGATCGGAGTAGGTGGTGAAGGCCAATCCGTCGGGCACCACGGCACAGCGTCGGATGGCGCCATCGCGGAGGAGGAAGAGAGGCATGGATCCCTCGATCGGGAGCCCATGACGCCACGCCTCAGGGCCCCTGTCCAGGGGGGGTGGGCAGGTGGTTCATCCCGAACGGCAGCCGTGGTGTCGAGCGCGACAAGATGCCCCATCTAAGGCCAATCCACCCGCACGCTCCGATGGTTCCGTCGCCTGCTTCTCCCGCCGAGGCGGCCACCACGGGGCCGCCCCTGGAAGCCACTCCCACCCTGCTGGCGAACTCAGAGCTTGCCGAACTCAACCAGCGGCAACCCTGGCCAGCCTGGCGTCAACTTCTGGGCCATGGGGCCCTGCTGCTGGCGGGCGGAGGACTGTGGGGATGGCTCGCCCTGCCCCTTCCTCTGCGCCTGATCGGGCTGCTGCTGCTCGGCTGGGGCCTGGCCTTCAGCTTTTGCGCGATGCATGAGTGCGCGCACCGCACCGCCTTCCTCGATCGCCAGCGCAACGACACCTTGGCCTGGTGGTTTGGCGTGCTGAGCTTCTACAACGCCGATTTCTATCGCCGCTACCACCAGTGGCACCATCGCCACACCCACCAGCCGGGATTGGACCCGGAATTGGAGGAGGCCCCACCCACCACCCTGGTCTCCTATCTGCTGGAGCTCAGCGGGCTGCCCTGGTGGATCGGCAAACTGCGGGGCCATGGGCGGGGCCTGCGGGGCGACTTCCAGGCCAATCCCTACATCCCAGAGGAGGCGGCAGGGCGGTTGCAGGCCTCCCTCTGGCGGCAGTTCGCCGTGTATGGGGTTCTGCTGCTGCTCTCCCTTCCCGAGGGCAATGCCTTTCTGCTGCGGTTCTGGCTGCTCCCTTTGTTGGTGGGCCAGCCCCTGCTGCGCTTCGTGCTGATGGCGGAGCACGGCGGCTGCGCCTTCAGCAGCGATGGCTTGGCCAACACCCGCACCACCCTCACCCTGGCGCCCCTGCGCTGGCTGATGTGGAACATGCCCTTCCACGCGGAGCACCACCTCTACCCCTCCCTCCCCTTCCACGCCCTGCCCCAGGCCCACGCCCTCATCGGCCCCCACCTGGTCCATGGCCAACAGGGCTACTTGGCGGTGCATCGGGCCTTCCTAGCCGCTCCATCCCTGCTGGCGATCCCGCCGACCACTCCCCAGGGCAGTGGGTCCCCTGCTCGCGCTTGATGCCAGGCCCGGGCCGCGACGGGTTGTTGTCGCTCGGCCCCTTTCCCTTGGCCTGTGGCCAGGAGCTTGCGGAGGCCCACCTGGCCTATCGGGTGTTTGGCGCATTGGCACCAGACCGCTCCAACCTGGTGCTGATGCCCAGCTCCTACGGCGCCTGGCCGGAAGACATCGACTGGGTGGTGGGCCCGATCCTCGATCCCGGGCGTTGGTGTGTGGTGGTGGTGAGCCAATTTGGCAACGGCCGCTCCAGCAGCCCCAGCAACAGCGCCATGGGTCTGGCGGAAGGGGGCTGGATCGTCAGCCATGCCGACAACGTCGCCGCCCAGAGGCGCTTGCTGGAGGAGGTGTTTGGCGTGGAGGCTCCCGCCCTCATCTACGGCTGGTCGATGGGGGCCCAGCAGGGCTACCACTGGGCCGTGCTGGAGCCTGAGCGCTGCTCGCGCCTGCTCGCCATCTGCGGCACCGCCCGCACCACGCCCCACAACCGGCTCTTTCTGCTGAGCCTGCGCCAAGCCCTCACCGCCGATCCCGCCTGGAATGGGGCGGGCTTTGTCGGCGAGCCGCTGCAGGGACTGCGCACCTTCGCCCTGATCTATGCCAGCTGGGCCGCCAGCCAGCCCTACTACCGCACCCTGCCCCTGGCCGCCCTCGGCTACGGGAGCATCGAGGCCTATGTGGAGCAGGCCTGGCTGCCCCTCTACCGCCGCCATGATCCCCACAACCTTGTGGCCATGCTTGACACCTGGCTGGCCTGCGACGTGGCGGCCGCAGCGGGGTGTGGCGACGACCTGGCGGCGGCCCTGGGGCGCATCACAGGCCGGGTGAGCGTGGTGGCGGGACGTCACGATCTCTACTTCCCTCCTGCCGATTGCGCGGCGGAGGCGGCCCTGATCCAGGGCGCCGAATGTGCCGTGATCGACTCCCATCTGGGCCACAGAACCGGCAACCCCCGTGACGATCCGGCCGTGCAGGCCAGGTTGCGCCAGGCGGTGGAGGCCTTGATGCGGCGCTAACCCGACTTGGCGACTCACCAACCCCTGCTCCCCACTCCCTGCGTCTCACCCCCCCTGTCCTGATTCCTCTCCTCCATGAGCTCCCTTGCCACCGCCGCCGCCGCCCAGGGCTTTCGCTTTGTGCTCTTTTCCTTCAC
>JBIIJA010000341.1:0-3108 GCA_044234195.1 Cyanobium sp.
GGGCCGGCCGCCGGCCCCGCCCCCTCCTCAAAAGCACCGACACCCACGATGTGGCCGCCCTCAACCGGGCCCAGAACACCCTGGTGTGGGAGGCCCGTCAAACTCTCCCAGCCCCCGTGCCAGAGGGATCCGGCCCAGGCGATCCTGGGGACAGCCCCTGGGCACCCCAAACCCCCCTCGGGGCAACGCCAGGCCCCCGGCTGCCTTCCCATGAGCGGCTGGCCTGGCTGCGGGAGCTCAAGCGGCACTACCAGGCCGGTGGGGGCCAAAGGCTGGAAGCCATGCGGCTGGCCCGGACCTGGGGATGCCGGGAGGTGCTGCCCCTGTTGCAGCAGGGGCTGAGGGATCCCGATCCACGGGTGATGCGGGAGGCAGCCCAAGCCATGGAAGCCTTTCGGGGGAGGCCCAGCCCGAGCCGCAACACCCCAGCCAAGGCTCAGGCCGCGGCCCCACCCCGCAACGTGGCCCGCACCCGGTAAATCGGGCGCCCTTGGCTCTCGTGATACGTGCGCATCTGCAGCTCAGCCAACAGGCCAAAGCAAAAGAGCTGCACGCCGCTGAGGATGGCCAGCACGGCCATTAACAAGAGAGGCCGGTTGCCAATATCTGTGCCCAGCAGGAGTTTTTCGCCCACCAGCCAGAGGGCGATGGAGAGCCCCAGGCCCAGGGTGATGATCCCCGCCAGGCCAAACACGTGCATGGGGCGGGTGAGAAAACGCTTCATGAACCACACCGTGAGCAAATCCATCAACACCCGGAACGTGCGATCGATGCCGTATTTGCTCTTGCCGAAACGGCGGGGGTGATGCTGCACGCGCACCTCACCGATGCGGGCCCCTTCGATGAAGGCCAGGGCTGGCAGGAAGCGGTGCAGCTCGCCATAGAGATTCATGTCGGCGACCACTTCCCGCCGATAGGCCTTCAAAGAGCAGCCGTAGTCGTGGAGGCGCACCCCGGTCACCTTGGCAATCAACCGGTTGGCGATCAGGGAGGGCAGCAGCCGGTTGAGGGCGCCATCCTGCCGTTGATGGCGCCAGCCACTCACCAGGTCGTAGCCCTGATCAAGAGTGTCGAGCAGGAGCGGGATATCGGCCGGATCGTTTTGCAGATCCCCATCCAGCGTCACGATGATTGGCGCGCGGCTGTTGTCGAAGCCCGCGGCCATGGCGGCCGTCTGGCCGTAATTGCGGCGCAGAAGCACGGCCACCAATTCAGGCACCTGGGGAGCCAGCTGCCGCAGCAGGAGGGGAGTGGCATCCCTGGATCCGTCATCCACCAGCACCAGCTCAAAGGCGAGGCCCAGGGGACGCAAGGCGGCGAGGAGCTGATCCACCAGCTGCTGGAGGCTGTCTTCCTCGTTGTAAAGCGGCACCACCACTGAGAGTTCGGGGATGGCCGGAGGGCTGGCCGCCAAGGGTTCTGTGGCGGCGGCAGCCTCGGACAGGGCAGGACTGAGAGCAACGGGATCCGCCATGGCCGCACAAGGGGAAAAGAGCCCTAGGGGGGCAGGGCTCCGCCATCATGGCTGTGCATCACCCGTCCGGCGCCCCGCAGGGTGAGGCGATAGTGCCTGGCCACGGGGTCGGAATTTTGGGGGTTCAGATCATCCACCCCGAGGCCATTGCGGCCGTGCTCCTGGCCCGAGCTGTGGAGATAGCGCCCCTCTCCCAGATGGAGGCCCACATGGGTGCAGCGTTGGGGGGAGCCAAAGAAGATGAGATCCCCCGGCTGCAGCAAGCTGATGTGCCCCGGCTGGACGGCCACGCTCTGGCAGAAGCGCTCCTGCAGATAGGCATCGCGGGGCAACCAAATCCCAACCTGGGCAAAGGCCGACTGCACCAGGCCGGAGCAATCGAAATCTGGCCCCAGGGTGCCGCCCCAGAGGTAGTGGTTGGGCACCGCCATGGCCTGGAGGGCAAAAGCCAGCACGGAAGGAAGGGACGCCTCGATGGCCGGGCGATCCCAGCTTCGGGGCCCTGGCACGGTGGCTACAGGCTCGCCGTGGCTGATCAGGTCTGCCGTGTTCAACCAGCAGGGATAGCCATCCTCCAGGAGCCGCACCCGCAGGCGCGGGATGGGTCCATCGGCGGCTTCGAGCACCCGCAGGTGGCGCCCAGAGGCCACCTGGGTGGCCAGCCCTGAACCCTGAGGTCGGCTGTAAGCATCCAGGGACTGATGCAGACGCCAGAAGCCGCCCAGCGCCGGCCCAGGGGTCTGGGGCGATCGGGCTGTTCCTAATGTCGCCATCGCCGAGGGGCGTGAGGTGATGGCGTTCTACCGCGCCGATGGGGCGATGGAGCAGGAGCTGGCGGAGCTGGTGGCCGAGCTGGAGGGCCAAGGGCGGCCTGGGCTGGGGGAACGGCTCTCCTTGAGCTGGGTGCGCTATCCAGCCTCCCTGCGCACCTGGAGCGAGGAGGGTTGGGGATGCCCCCTGGAACAGGCCGGGGCAGGGGCCCACTGGAGGGGAAGCCAGCAGAGGTATCCAGCCAGCGTGGTGAAGCTGGTGTATCTGGTGGCGGTGGAGGCCTGGATCCAGCGCCAGTGGCTGGGCTCCACCGAGGAGCTGCGCCGGGCCCTGGCGGACATGGTGCGTCACTCCAGCAACGACGCCACGGGTTACGTGGTGGATCTGCTCAGCGGCACCACCAGCGGGGTGGAGCTACCCCCAGCGCCGTTGGCCCAGTGGAGCCACCAGCGGCAGTTGGTGAATGGCTGGCTGGCGGAGCTGGGCTGGCCGGAGCTGGAGGGGTGCAATGCCTGCCAGAAAACCTGGGGGGATGGGCCCTACGGCCGGGAGCGGCAGAGCTATGGGGAAAACAATGCCAACCGCAACCGGCTGAGCACCAACGGCACAGCCCGGTTGCTGCAGGCGGTGATGGCGGGGGGGGTGGTGTCACCGCCCGCCAGCTTGCGAATGCAGGGGCTTTTGGCGCGATCCCTGGATCCAAAGGAGCGGGCGGCCGATCCTGAAAATCAGGTGGATGGCTTTTTGGGGGGCGGCCTGCCGGAGGGAGCCCTTCTCTGGAGCAAAGCGGGCTGGATGAGCCAAGCCCGCCACGATGCGGCCTATGTGGAAGCCGAGGGGGTGGCGCCCACGTTGCTGGTGGC
>JBIIJA010000049.1:0-9638 GCA_044234195.1 Cyanobium sp.
TGGCACCGTCAACCCCGCCTCCACCGCCAGCTGCTCCTGGCTCGGAGCCTCCCCTCCTGCGCGCAGGGTGAGCTCCGCCTCCAGCTCCTCCAATGCCACCAGCTCCTGCACCTGACGGCCCAGGGTGATCTCCTGCTCATGCGTCAGAAGCGGCACCCGGCCGATGTCCCTCAGATAGGAGCGCACCAAATCGGCATCCATAGGGGGCATGTCCCGCACCGGAGCGGCAACGGGGGGGGGCACGACGCTCAGCTCGGGAGCTGAAAAATCGAGAGGAGAGACAGCGGCCATGGGCCAGGACCTAACGATGTGTAAAGCCTAACCTAACGAAGTGTAAATGTCTCTCATTTAGGCCCGCCACCCACGGGACTCAGCGGAGACTCAGGTCTGGCCAGAGCGCTCCAGCAGCCAGGAGGCGGTCTGCAGGTAGATGAAAACGCCTGCCACATCTGTGGCTGTGGCGATGAAGGGGGCCGACATCAAGGCCGGATCGAGGCCGAAATGATGAAACAGCAGGGGCAGCGCTGCCCCAGCCGTGGCCGCAAGGGTGGTGATCCCCAACAGGCTGATCCCCGCAGCCCAGGCCACCACCCAGTTGTGAGACACGTATCCGGCCCAAGGCACGACAACAAACATCATGAGCAAACCCAGCAGGGCCCCAGCCACCGCCTCCCTCCCCACCGCCAGAGCCGGTCCGAGGGATTGAATGCGCTGGGTGCTCAGGCCCCGAATCACCACCGTGGAACTCTGGGCCCCCACATTGCCCCCTGTCCCAATCAGCAAGGGGATGAAGGCCGCCAGCACCACCACCCTTTTCAGCACGGCGTCTTCAGACGCAATCACGGCCGAGGTGCCTGTGTTGGCCAACAGCAGCACGAGCAGCCACACCACCCGTCTGCGGGCCACGGTGAAGAGGTTGCTTTGAAAGTAATCGTCCTCATCCCCAGCCTGCAGTGCCCCGGCGGCGTAGATATCGCGAGTGGCCTCCTGCTGGATCACATCAATCACATCGTCGACGGTGACGATGCCCACCAGACGCTCCTCCCGATCCACCACGGGGACCGCGAGGAAGTCGTAGCGCTGGATCAGCCGGGCCACCTCCTCCTGATCCGTGTTTGTGGTCACACTCACCACTTCCCGCGTCATGACGTCCCCCAAGCGCTCCTCCGGCTCAGCGGTCACCAGGTCGCGTAGGGACAGGATGCCCGTGAGGTGTCGCGAGGCATCGGTGACATACAAGCTGTAGATCGTCTCGGTATCTTTCGCTCGGCGCCGGACGATTTCCAGGGCCTGGGCCGCCTTGTGAAACTCCTTGAGATCGATGAATTCGGTGGTCATCAGTCGACCGGCCGTGCCGCTCTCGTAGCCGAGCATCTGGGCGGTGATGCGACGTTCCGCCGGACTCAGCTCCGCCAGGAGGCGCCGCACCACCTTGGCCGGCAACTCATCAAACAGGCGCACCCGATCATCGGGAGACATCTCTTCCACGAGCTCCAGCACTTCTCCGGATCGCAGGCGCTCCAACAGGCTCTGTTGCACCCCGGGTTCGAGATATTCGTAGACCTCAATCGCCTCGTCCTTTGGCAACAGGCGAAAGGCCAGAGCTTGCAGAGTGGTGGGGAGGTTGCCGATGGCCTCGGCCCCATCCACCGGCTGTACGGGCTTCAGCAACACTTTGGCGCCGTCGTAGTTGCCCGCCTCCAGTAACAGCTGTAGATGTTGAGCGAGGACTTCAGCTCCGCCAGACGCTTCGCTCATGTGCCTGCCTAGCCCAAGAGCCAACCCCGGGTGGGTCGACCAGACGAACAAGCCGTGACCACTTGCAACCAGCGGCGACCATCGGGCTCCAGCCAAGTGCGCAGCACGCGCATCGGCGCTCCAGGTTCCAGCTCCACCAAAGCTGGAGCCTGGCAACTGGGGGACGACAGGAGTGACGTACTGATCAGATTGAGCAAAGGCTCGTCGGGGGATTCCCTGCGCCTGAACTCTGGCAACCGTCGGGAGGCCCCCCCAGCCGGCAGAGCCGTTGGGGCGAACAGGGCGAGACCAAGGAGAGCGGCCCAGGCGAGAAGGGGGTGGCCGAGACGGGGCAAGACAACCAACATTCAAATGTCCAACTGGGCCAGGTCGAGCTCGGCGCTGTGCGCCTCGATGAATTCACGGCGAGGAGCAACCTTATCCCCCATAAGGATCGTGAAAATGCGATCGGCTTCCGCTGCGTCTTCAATCTCCACCCGTTTCATCATGCGGGTGGAAGGGTCCATGGTGGTTTCCCAGAGCTGCTTGGGCATCATCTCACCAAGACCCTTGAAGCGCTGAATATTATAATTTGCTTTTTCTCCATAGGATTCTAGAGTTTTTCGCAACTGGGATTCATTGTAACAATAGGCGTGGTTTTTCCCCCTCTCAACCTTATAGAGCGGCGGGCAGGCGATGTAGATGTATCCCCCCTCCACCAAGGCCCGCTGGTAGCGATAGAAGAATGTGAGCAGGAGGGTGCGGATGTGGGCACCATCCACATCCGCGTCCGTCATAATCACAATACGGTGATAGCGAAGATTCTTTTCATCAAACTCTTCACCCTTAATTCCCAATCCAAGGGCCGTGATCAGAGCCTGAATTTCAGAATTCTTGTAGATCTTGGAATCGTCTGTCTTCTCAATATTGAGAATTTTGCCGCGCAGAGGGAGAATGGCTTGGAACCGCCGATCACGGCCCTGCTTGGCCGAGCCTCCGGCGGAGTCGCCTTCCACAATATAAATTTCAGAATCACTGGGATCACGCGAACTGCAATCCGCCAATTTTCCTGGAAGGGTTGAACTTTCAAGAACAGATTTGCGGCGCACCAGCTCCCTGGCACGCCGTGCTGCTTCAGCCGCGTTGTAGGCCTGGATGGCCTTTTCCAGAATCAGATCAATGACCGAGGGGTGAAATTCAAGGTATTCACCCAAGGCTTCGCCCACCAGGGTATCCACAATGCCGCGGACCTCTGTGTTGCCGAGCTTTGTTTTGGTTTGTCCCTCAAATTCCGGATCTGGAACCTTGACAGAGAGAACTGCCGTCAGCCCCTCTCGGATGTTTTCACCGGCGAGGTTGGCATCACTCTCCTTTCGCTTGCCACGCTTTTTTGCAAACGCATTCAAAGTACGCGTGAGAACGGTTTTTAAGCCTTCAATGTGCGTGCCGCCATCGATCGTGCGAATGTTATTAGCGAAACCAAAAATATTGTCAGAGTAGGCATCGATACACCATTGCAGCGCCGCCTCAACCTGGACATTATCCTTTTCAGCATCCACATAAATAATATCTGGGTGCAGGGGATCCTTTTCGGCATTCATGTAAGCAACGTACTCCTTAATACCCCCCTTGTAGTGATAGATTTCCTCATGCGCCGCATCTTCAGCATCACCGTTCCTCTCGTCGCGGAACACGATGCGCACTCCGCCATTCAGATAGGCCAGCTCCCGTAGACGGGCAGCCAGGGTCTGATAGTCGAACTCGATGCCACCGCTAAAGATCTCTCGATCCGGCAGGAAGCGCACGCTGGTGCCGGTTTTGTTGGGGTCGGCCGCCGGCTTGGCCGTCAAGGAACCGATAGGTACGCCCCTCTCAAAGCGCTGGTGGTGCTCATGGCCCTGACGCAGGACCGTGACCTCCACCCATTCACTGAGGGCGTTGACCACCGAGATGCCCACCCCATGGAGACCACCAGAAACTTTGTAACCGCCGGAGCCAAACTTTCCCCCCGCGTGCAGCACCGTGAGCACTGTCTCCAGGGCACTTTTCCCCGTGCGCGGATGGATGTCGGTCGGGATGCCGCGCCCGTTATCCGTCACGCTGGCGGACCCATCGCCATGAAGGACGACCACAATCGCGTCGCAATGGCCGGCAAGGGCCTCATCCACCGAGTTGTCCACCACCTCGTAAACGAGATGGTGGAGTCCCCGCGGCCCCGTGGTGCCGATATACATTCCAGGCCGCTTGCGCACCGGCTCCAGGCCTTCCAGCACTTGGATTTGCTCGGCGCCGTAGGCGGATTGGACTCGCGTGGCGTCGCTCATGCGAAGGCGGGTCTCAGGTGGGGAGGGTGGAAAAAATGACAGACGACAACGGCCGCCAGGGCGGGCCGCAGGAGCGCCCTAGAGAAGGCGGGGGCGGAAATGAGCTTTTGCTTGGGCTCCAATCTACCATCGGCCCATCCTCGCGCCAGCCAGCCCCGTCTGGGAAGGCATTTTGAGGGGGGATGCACCACCCCCTTGGCGAAAGGGCCGGCTGCGGGGCCTCGGCAGCCCAGAGTGCTGGGTATGACCATGTCTTTCCCACCCTCAACCCCGGCTTCGGGCCCGTCTCCCCTGGTCATTGCCCTGATGGGCCCCACCGCCAGCGGCAAAACGGACCTGGCCCTGGAGTTGGCCGAAGCGCTCGACCTGGCGGTGATCAGCGTGGACGCCCGGCAGGTCTACATCGGCATGGACATCGGCACGGCCAAACCCACGGCCCAGCAAAGGCAGCGGGTGCGCCATGAGCTCCTCGACCTGCGGGAACCCAACCAACCCTTCACGCTGCAGGAGTTTCTGCCCCTGGCTCGGGAGGCCATCCGCGCAGAGTTGCAGCGCCGCGGCCTAGCCCTGCTGGTGGGGGGCAGTGGTTTGTATCTCCAAGGTCTGCTCCAGGGCCTAGCCCCGCCGGCGGTTCCTCCCCAGCCCGACCTGCGGCAGCAATTTGCGGCCCTGGGGCAACCGCTCTGCCATGCGCTCCTGGCCACCTGCGACCCAGCGGCAGCCCAGAGAATCGCCCCTGCCGACACCAGCCGCACCGTGCGAGCTCTGGAGGTGGTGTACGCCACGGGGCTTCCCCTGTCGGCTCAACAAAGGCGCATCCCTCCACCCTGGCCCGTGCTGGAGCTCGGACTGAACCCTGGCGATTTACCTCAACGCATCAAGCTGCGCACGATTCGCATGTTTGAGGAGGGGTTGGTGGCGGAAACCGCTGCCCTGATCTCCCGCCACGGGGAAGCCTGCCCGCTACTCGACACCATGGGCTATGACGAGGCTCGCCGCCTGCTGCGGGGAGAATTGGCAGAAAGTCAAGCCATCGCCTGCACGGAGCAGCGCACCCGTCAATACGCCAAACGGCAACGCACCTGGTTTCGCCGCCAGCATCAGCCCCTGTGGCTAGAGGGTAAGGATGTGATGCAACAGGCCCTCAGTGCCGTCCACTCGACACGGCAAGGCTTAGGGTGAAGTGCAATCCGCCCTGTTGAATGCCTCCCCGCCCCCGCGTCGATCGCCGTGCTCCCGTGCGGGAGCTTCCCAACATCAACGAGCGCATCAGCTACCCCAACTTGCGGGTCGTTGATGCAGATGGCAGTCAGCTCGGGGTCATCACACGGGAGGCCGCCCTTGAGGTGGCTCGGGATCGAGAGCTCGACCTGGTGTTGGTGAGCGAGAAAGCCGATCCCCCCGTTTGCAGGGTGATGGATTACGGCAAATACAAGTTTGAGCAGGAGAAAAAAGCCAAGGAAGCCAAGAAAAAATCCCACCAGACCGAGGTGAAGGAAGTCAAAATGCGTTACAAGATTGATTCGCATGACTACCAGGTCCGCATCGGCCAGGCCAGCCGTTTTCTCAAAGCTGGCGACAAGGTCAAGTGCACCGTGATCTTCCGAGGCCGGGAAATCCAGCACACCGCACTTGCCGAAGCCCTCCTGATGCGGATGGCCAAAGATCTCGAAGAGAACGCCGAACTCCAGCAGCCCCCGAAACGGGAGGGACGCAACATGATCATGTTTCTCTCCCCTCGCCGCCAAGCGGCAAGCAAGCCCGCCCCCGCCAAACCCGCCAAGCAGATCTCCACAGCCAAACCCACGCCAGCCCCTGTGGCGTCGACGCCTACAACCGATCCCTCAGAGCGCGAGGGCTGATCTCAGCCAGCTTCAACCACGTTCAACCGAGGGTTTCGGCGAAAAAGGCCTCGATGCCGTTCCACGCCGCCTGGGCTTCGGCGGGTTGGAAATCCTCGCGGGCTTCACAGAGAAAGCCGTGCCCGGCAGGGAACGTCTGTAGCTGCGCCCTCGCCTGGCCCCTCCCAGCATTGGCGCCCTCCACCGCCCCGGCGATTGCCTGCAGATCCGCCTGGGGCACCAGGGGATCCAGGCTCCCATAAATGAGGAGCACCCTCCCACCCGGCTCAGACAACACCTCAAGAGTGGGCGGCCCCCCGCCCGGCCGCCCCTGAGCCACCCCTGCGCCGTAGCAGACGCAGCTCGCCGCGATCCCCTCTAAAGAGGAGGCCAACAAGGCCACATGCCCACCGAAACAAAAGCCCACGCAGCCGATGGAGAGGGGTTTGCCCTCGGGCTCTTGGGCAACGAGCCAGCGCACGGCGCGAGCCACGTCGGTGAGCAGGGTTGGGGCTGAAGTGCGGTCTTTGTGGGATCGACCCTCGATGATCTCCTGGGGGCCATACCCCAGAGAGAGATCGGGAGCCGTTCGCGCAAACAGGGGGATGGCCAGGGCCCCGTAGCCACGGGCTGCGAAGCGGTCGGCCACGGCGCACACCCAGGGATTCACGCCGAAGATCTCCGGGAGCACCAGCACAGCCCCCCTCAGGGGCCCGGATTGGGGCCGGGCCCACCAACTCCGCAGGGGCACTTCTCCCGCCTGTTCGGGCTCCAGGGTCACCCAGCCGGCCGTGATCCAACCAGTTCGTCCTGTTTCTTCCATGGGCGAGAAGCAACCGGCACATGGTCCTATGACAGGGGGGGAATTGTCACGGAGGCAAAAGCTCCTTAGGGTGGCCGCCAGATCCTTGGCTCTGCCGCGTGCGCTTCCACATCCAGCAGGAAAGCGATATTCCCGCCTCCACCCAGCTCTACAACCAGATTTGCTTCGCCATCGCGGCACGGCACTATCCACCGGGCCACCGCTTGCCGAGCACGCGCCAGCTGGCGATGCAAACGGGTCTGCACCGCAACACGATAAGCAAGGTCTACCGGCAGTTGGAAACCGATGGCGTCGTCGAAGCCATGGCGGGCTCGGGCATCTACGTGCGCGACCAACAAAAACCCAGGGAAATCAAGCCCCCTCCAGGGCTCCGCACCAAAATCCTGCCCGACATTGACCGGGTGGTGCGGCAAAGCATCGATGGTTTGCTCAATGCCGGATGCACCCTGCAACAGGCGAGGGAACTGCTCACCCGCGAGGTCGACTGGCGACTCCGCTGCGGCGCCCGGGTGTTGGTGAGCACCCCGCGGGAGGACATCGGAGCCTCCATGTTGATCGCCGAAGAGCTGATTCCCAATCTGGAGGTGCCCGTCGAAGTGGTGCCCATGGAGGAGCTGGAGGCGGTGCTGGAAAATTCCAGCAAAGGCACCGTGGTCACCAGCCGCTATTTCCTCCAACCTGTTGAAGAAATCGCTCAACGCCATGGCGTGCGGGCCGTGCCTGTGGATCTGAATGATTTCCGGCACGAGCTCGATCTGCTCAAAGAGCTGAGGGCGGGCAGCTGCGTGGGACTGGTGAGCATCAGCCCCGGCATCCTCCGGGCTGCGGAGGTGATCCTGCACTCCATGCGGGGCAATGAGCTGCTGGTGATGACAGCCAACCCGGACACAGGGAGCCGTTTGCTCGCCCTGCTCCGGGCCGCCAGCCACGTGTTGTGCGACAAACCCAGTCTGCCCCTGGTGGAGCAAACCCTGCGGCAAAATCGCTCCCAACTGATGCGACTTCCCGTGGTGCACTGCGCCCAGAGCTATCTCGGCAGTGCCACGATTGATCAGTTACGCAAGGAAATCGGCCTTTTGGCCGTCTAATGCGATCCGTCAGCGAGATGTTCCGGGCCATGAGAGCCGATCTGGCCCTGATCCGGGAAAGGGATCCTGCCGCCAGGAGCACCCTTGAAATCCTCCTTTGCTACCCGGGCTTCCACGCCTTGGTGGTGCATCGCATCAGTCACCGCCTGTGGCGGCTGCAGGTTCCCCTGGTGCCTCGGCTGCTCAGTCAGGTGGCCCGGCTCCTCACAGGTGTCGAGATCCATCCGGGCGCAGAGATCGGCCATGGGGTGTTCATCGACCATGGCATGGGAGTGGTGATTGGGGAAACCAGTGTCATCGGCGATAACTGCCTCCTCTACCAAGGCGTCACCCTGGGAGGCACCGGGAAACAGCACGGCAAGCGCCATCCCACCCTGGAAAAGAACGTTGTTGTTGGGGCGGGGGCGAAAGTGTTGGGGGCCATCACGGTGGGATCCAACACCCGCATCGGGGCGGGCTCAGTGGTTCTGAGGGATGTGGATGCCGATAGCACTGTGGTGGGGGTGCCTGGCCGGGTGGTGCACCAATCCGGGGTGCGCATCGACCCCTTGGCCCACTCAGCTCTGCCAGATGCGGAAGCTCGTGTGATCCGCAACCTGATGGAGAGGATTGACCAGCTGGAAACGGAGGTCAACCGGATGCAGGAGTGTTTGCGGGAAGTGGCAGCGGGCAGGCCCCTGAAAGAACCTTGCAGCGGCAAAGCACAGAACATTCGCGACAGGGAAATCCTGGAATTTCTGGGCGAGTCGATGAATCAGAGCCGGACCCCTGGAGGCGGAAAAGGGGCAGGCCCAGCCACTACGGAATGACACAAGATGGCCTGATAGCCCTGCTCGAAGCTGGACATATCAAGCCGTGACCTGTTCAGGCACTTGGGGTTGGAACATGAACATGGAATAGATGACATTGCGACGCATTTGCGTCATCATCTCCAGGAACATATCATAAGCTTCATTCTTGTATTCAATGATGGGTTGCTGCTGGCCGTAGCCCCTCAAATAGATCGTTTCTCGTAGAGCCTCCATGGATTGGAGGTGCTCCCGCCAGAGGGTATCAATCTGCTGGAGGATAAAGAAGCGCTCTGCTTCCCTCATCAACCCAGGCCTGATTTGGTTGACCTGGTCTTCTTTGATGTCGTAGGCATTGCGCATCTGCTCCTGCAGAAACACCTTGAGTTCATCCATGGAGAGGCCTTGCAACTGCTCAGGAGTTAGATCCTCGAGCAGATAGATAAATTCCTTGACTTTATCGAGGAGACGCTGGAGATCCCACTCCTCCGGTGGAAGATCTGGATTGACATAGGCCTCGACGATATCATCAATCGTTCGCTCGCCATACCCCAACACCTGGAGCTTCAACTCCCTTCCCTCGAGCACCCGCCGTCGCTCTGCATAAACACTTTTGCGCTGATTACTCATCACCTCATCATATTCAAACACATCTTTTCTCTGGTCGTAGTAATAGGTTTCCACTTTCTTCTGGGCCCCTTCTAGGGATCGCGTCAGCATGCCAGATTCAATCGGCATATCCTCCTCAACACGGAAGGCATTCATCAGGCCGGCCACCCGATCCCCGCCGAAAATCCTCAACAGGTTGTCTTCTAAAGACAGGAAGAAGCGTGTAGTCCCAGGATCTCCTTGACGGCCGGAACGACCACGCAGCTGGTTATCAATGCGCCGTGATTCATGCCGTTCCGTGCCGATCACATGCAATCCACCAGCCTCTCGCACCTGAGCTTCTTCCTCTTTTACAACCACGTCATACTCTGCTTTGATGCGGCGGATGAGATCACGCATGTGTTGGATGTTTGGGTCGGTGGTGGGTG
>JBIIJA010000040.1:0-10103 GCA_044234195.1 Cyanobium sp.
CTGGATGCTCCCCCCTGGCGGAGGGGTCGCCGAGCGTCATCTGCTGGGTCCGTTGGATGGCACGGACACGCCAGGAGCTCCACAACCGGTGCAGGTGGTGCCCGCAGCCTGGTGGCAGGCGGCCCGCTGCCTCGGTTCCTGGACTCTGGTGACTTGTTGCGTGGCCCCTGGATTTGATTTTCAGGATTTCCAGCTGCTCCGCCAACAGCCAGCCTCCGACCATCCCCCCGGTGCCTTGAGCGACCTGTTGTGACGACGCACCCTGGACCCAACCCCAACCCTCCAGCCTTGGCGAGAGGCCTGGCTGGCCTCTGGCTGCTGGCCTTGCTGTTGGCCCTGGCGGGTCTGGGCGGGTTACCACTGCGCGACTGGGATGAGGGCATCGTGGCCCGGGTGGCCCTGGAAGCCTCCCAAAGGCCCTGGCCCGATGTCCTGATGCCCGTCTACTGGGGAGAGCCCTACTTGAACAAGCCCCCGGGACTCCATCTATTGATCGCTGGCGCCATCGGGCTTTGGCGATCCACCAGCGGCAGCCCCCCAGGAACCCTCCCCCCCGAATGGCTGCTGCGCCTGGTGCCCGCGGTGCTCTCCAGCACGGTGGTGCCCCTGGTGGGGCTGGTGCAAGCCAGGCTGCGGCCCCACCCAAGCGCCGTCGCCCTGGCCACCGCCGCCATGGCCCTCACCCTGATGCCCCTGGCGCGCCATGGCCGCCTGGTGATGCTCGATGGCACCCAGCTCGCGGCGGTCCTGGTGATTTGGTGGGCGGTGCTCACCCCCGACCATCGCCGCGGTTCCCTGCTCCTCCATGGGAGCCTCATGGGGCTGGCGGGCTCAGCCCTGCTCCTGCTGAAAGCCCCCTTGGCCTTTCCCTTGCTGGCTGCCACCCTGGCTCTGCGGGCCTGGGATCAGGATCTCCAGGGGCGCCAATGGCGCTGGCTGCTCCTTGGCCTGTCCATGGGGCTCCTGCCTGGGCTGGCCTGGCATGGTCTGCATGCCCTTGAGCGGGGGCCAGACGCCCTGCAGATGTGGCTGGGCCAGGGTTTCGCCCGGGTGCACCAACAGTTGGAGGGCCACAGCGGCGGGCCCATCGTGCCCATCACGGAGGTGGTGGAAGGGGGTTGGCCCTGGCTGGCCCTTTGGCCCGGTGCCATGGGCCTGGCGTTCAGGGAGCGACGCACCCGCGCGGGGCGTTGGTGCCTCGGCACCACAGCCATCACCGCAGCCCTGGTGTTGCCTTTGGGCACCCAGCTGCCCTGGTACAGCCTGCTGCTCTGGCCGTCCTTTGTGCTGTGTTGCGGGCCTGTGCTGGTGTGGCTGGTGAATGACCAGCCCGCACTCAAGCCAGCCTGGCCCGCCATCACCCGCCGGGTGCCGTGGTTTTGGGCCCTGCTGGGGTCCGTTCTCCTCGTCTTGGCCATGATCGCCGTCGCCACCAGCAACCCGTCCATCGGGCCCCTCGCGCCCGTGGCTGGCTCGGGGGGACTGGCCCTCTTGCTGGGCGGTGCCCTGCTTCTGGCCAGGCCAGCACGGCGCCGTCAGACCGGGGTGATCGTGCTGGTGGCAGGGCTCTGGGGGGCCTTGCTGCTGTTGCTGACAGGACCCTTCTGGCTGTGGGAACTGAACGAGAGCTGGTCTGTGCGCCCCGTGGCCCAAGAGGTGCGGCTGCACCCCACGGAACCGGTCCACCTTTGGAAGCAGAACGAGCGCCCCAGCCTCAACTGGTATGCCGAAAGGCGCCTGCGTCGCAGGAAAACCGACATCCCCAAAGCCTGGGAGGGCAAGCCATCTCTGCTGATCACGGCCGAAGCAACCCCCCCGTCCATCAAAGGGGTCACCTGCACACCCTTGCCCCTCCCTCCCCCTGAGGGCCCCTCCTCCCCTTCAGGGCATGTCTTCCGCTGCACCAAGCCCTGACTGGCGCTAGGGCAGGCAAAGGACAGAAACCTGAAACATTGGTAAAGAAACCCCTAACCTGCCAGGGTTGAAGAGGCCATTCAGCAAGCCAAATCAATGGCGGCTGCTATACTCGGCCATCACTATTGCCCACCACGTGTCTTCACTCGTCAGCGAGTGTCTCTTGATTCTTCTCCTCCAGATAGCGAATGGAATCTTTTCTGGATCAGAGATCGCCATTGTTTCAGCAAGAAAAGTACGCCTAGAGCAGCTGGCTGATCGGGGGAATCGCAAGGCGAGAAAAGCCCTCAAGCTGGCAAATTCGCCCAACGATTTCCTATCAACCGTTCAGGTGGGAATCACCCTGATCGGCATCCTTAGCGGCGCATTGGGTGGTGCCACGATTGCGCAACGGCTCAGGCCCTTTCTCGACACCATCCCTGCCCTGCGGGGATCCAGCGAACTGCTCAGCCTCGCCTTGGTGGTTTCCGTCATCACCTACCTCTCGTTGGTGATCGGCGAGCTGGTGCCCAAGCGCATCGCCCTGGGCAATCCCGAATCGATCGCCTGTCAGGTGGCCGGGCCGATGCGCTTCCTCTCCCGACTGACCGCACCCCTGGTGCACATCCTCAGCGGCTCCACTGACGCCATGTTGCGGTTGATGGGGATCAAAGCCTCAGAAGAGCCCGAAATCACCGAGGAAGAAATCAAGGCCCTGATCCGTCAGGGCACCGAATCTGGTGTGTTCGAAGAGGCGGAGCACGAGATGGTGCAGCGGGTGTTTCGGCTGGGGGATCGCCCGATCAAGTCGATGATGACTCCGCGCACAGAGATCGCCTGGCTGGATCTGGAGGAGCCCCTTGAGCTCTCCCTCAAAGAGGTGCTCGAAAGCACCCACTCCCGCTTCCCCGTTGCCCGCGGCACCCTCGACAACTGCGTGGGCACGATCCGCATCCGCACCCTCCTCACGGCCGTGGTGGAAAACCAGCCCGTGGATCTGGAATCGATGCTGCAACCGCCGCTCTTTGTGGCGGAAAACATGCGAGCCCTAAACGTCCTGGAGCAGTTCCGCGAAACGGGGGTGCACATCGCCCTGGTCACCGATGAATTTGGCGGCATCGAGGGTCTGTTGACCCTCAACGATCTGATGGAGGCGATCGTGGGCGATCTCCCCTCCGCCGAGGATCAGGAAGAGCCCCTGGTGATTGAGCGGGAGGATGGCTCCTGGCTGCTCGATGGCTCCCTCGACATCGGCGATTTCAAAGCCCTCGTGGATCGGGAAGAATTGCCCGATGAAGTTTCAGGGGGTTATCACACCATCGGCGGGTTTGTGATGCATCAACTGGGACGCATCCCGATGGCCGGCGAGCACTTTCGCTGGGATGGCCTCAGCTTTGAAGTAATGGACATGGATGGCAAACGGGTCGACAAGATCCTGGTGGCCGAGTTGGCCGACCCCGCCAGCTCCCCGAGCCAGCGGCAGCAGCCGGAGGAGGCAGACGAGCGCGACAACTGAAGCCACCAGCTCCCCGCCTAGGGGTTGCACCACTGACAGTGGCCTGGATCCGCGCTGAGGAGCCCATCGGGCCTTTCAGTCTCCTGCCGATGCCCACATCGCTGACATCCCCACACCTCTTTCAGCACCAGTCCCGTCGGCAGGCCACACACGCCGCAAGGCAACCCGGAGCGCAGCTCCACCACGCCCCAGCCGGGGCTGTCGCAGGAGGGGCAACGGCTGGCGATGCGCCGCACCAGGCGAATGGCGAGGGCGCGAATCGCCGCCATGCGGGTCGGATTGCAGTGGGCCCGCATGTCGGTTTCCACCAGCGCCAGCCCTTCCCGTGAGGCAGAAGCTGCCCGCTGGATCGCGAGCTGCAGATCCTCCCAGCGGCGGAGCCCTTTCTCCACATGCCCAGGAGACTCCCCAGTGCTCGCTGAGGAGCACTGGGGGCGCACGATCAGGGCATGGCGGGGGAAACCCACCTGCTCCAGCCAGCGCACCAGCTCAGGCTCAGGCCCGCTGGGAGCAGCCGATGGCACCAGTCGGTGGGCGAAATTCGTACGCCGGGCCAGCAGCTGCTCCCGAATCATCAGCCCCTGCCGCTGATCCAGAAACACCATGCACTCCATCCCCGCCGCCAGAAAGGGCAGATGGGGATGGGGCCCGAAGCTGCCCTCGCTGGCGATCGCCAGCTCCGTGCCCCCTTCCCTTAGGGCGGCCTCCGCCTTGGCGATGCAGGCCTGCAGGGCATCCGCTTGCCGTGGCACCGTGCCGCAGAAGCTGCCAAGAGCATCCGTATCCACCGTTCGCACATGCAGCAGCTCGGCACCCAGCCCCCAGCGCAGGGCCCTACCGATCACCCGCTCCTTGCCGTGGCGGGTGGCCAGGGCCACCACTTGGCCCGCGTACACACTGGGGGAGGAGAGCAAGGCCAGCAGTGAGGGAGCAGGCGAACGGCAGTCAGGGAGAAGGTTGCATCGCTTCCGCCAGAGCGGGCTCGGGCTCAGAGGGGATCACCAAGCGCAACAGGATCGGCGCCAGGAAGGTGGTGCCGATCACCATCAACAGGATGGCAGCCTCCAGAGCGGGGGTGAGGATGGCGGCCTGGCGGCCGAGGCCCAGAAAGATGAGGCCCACCTCGCCCCGGGGCA
Organism: Cyanobium sp.; assembly: GCA_044234195.1. GTDB lineage: Bacteria > Cyanobacteriota > Cyanobacteriia > PCC-6307 > Cyanobiaceae > Cyanobium. Next base: position 4,546 of record JBIIJA010000040.1, read on the forward strand.
TCATCCCCAGACCCACCACCAGCCGGTTGGTGGGTTCCTTGCTCACGTAGCTCCAGCCAGCGGCCACCTTGCCCACGATCGACACCGCCAGCAGAAAAGCAGCCACGATCAAGCCCTCCCGGTTGGCGGGATCAAAGGGATTGAGCACAGAGAGGTCCATCCCGGTGCCGATCAACACGAAGAACACCGTGGCGAAGAGGGCCACCAGGGGTTTCACGGCCTTGTCGATGTCTTCGGTGTGCTTGGAAGCGCTAAGGATGAGCCCGGCGGCAAAGGCACCAAGGGCGGCCTCCAGGCCGATCGCCTGGGCCGCAAAGCAGCAGAGGGTGAGCACCACAAAGCTGGCCACGGCCACATCGCCGGGGGCCTTCAGACGGTCCACCACCCAGTCGAAGAGGGGTGCGGCGGTGCGGCTGAGCACCAGGGCCACGGCCACAAAGGCCACCGCAGCCAGACAGAGCCGCACCACCGGCCCAAGGGTGAAGGCGCCCCCACCCACAATCGCCACCACCACCGCAAGGATCACAATGCCGAGGATGTCGTCGAGCACGGCGGCACCGATCACGATCTGGCCCTCGCTGCGCTTCAGCCACTTCAGCTCTCCAAACACGCTCGCCGTGATGCCGATGGAGGTGGCTGTCATGGCGGCACCGGCGAACACCGCGGGGATCAGTGGCACATGGAAGAGGTAGTAAAGCCCTGCGGTGCCGAGGGCGAAGGGCAGCACCACTCCGGTCACTGCCACGGTGCCGGCCTGGGCCCCCACGGCCACCAGTTCATCCAGCTCGCTCTCGAGGCCCGTGAGAAACAACAGGGCAAACAACCCCAGCTGGGAGACGGTCTGAAGACTGGGGAACGTTTCGTCATAGATGTGGCGCACCGCTTGCGGCGTGATCTCGGTCAGCGAGGCCACCAGTCCGGAAAGGCCCCCGGACAGCTCCGCCTGAGTGCCGGGCGGGATGATCAAATGAAAGCCTGAAACGCCGATCAGCACACCCGCCACCAGCTCCCCGAGGATCGTGGGCAGTTGCAGCCGCACCATCAGCTCAGCGATTGCCCGGGCGGCGATGAAGATCACCAGAAACCGACCAACTTGCAGCAGGGTTTCGGCCGCTTCCAGCTGATGGGAGCTGAACTCCATCAGCAGCGGAGGGATGGGGAGCATGGGTGCTTGGAGAAGAGCCTGGGTTATAGGGATTCAGCCCAGAAATTGGGGAGCAGGGCCGGGTCGCCCCCAACACCCCTAGAGGAAAAGTGACGCGCCCCACCCAAATCCTCCAGACACCCCCTATGGTTTCGCGACAACATCCTTTTGTAGCGATGCAGAGCAGTCCTGGCCGACGGTGAAGCCTGCCCAAAGCCACCGCATTCACCTCGACAACCATCACTTGCCTACACCCTGAGGTTTCAACGTGTCCGACTTCCTTAAGCTCTTCATAGAGCAACTACAATCACCAACGCTGGGTTTTCTGATCGGAGGCATTGTGGTTGCTTCCCTTGGCAGCCAGCTGGCCATCCCAGATTCTATTTACAAATTCATCAGCTTCTTTCTGCTGATGAAGATCGGCCTCACCGGCGGCATTGCCATCCGTAATTCCAATCCTGCTGAGATTTTCCTACCAGCGATTGCCGCGGTATTGCTGGGCATCGTGATCGTGTTCATCAGCAAGTTCACCCTCGGCAAACTGCCGGGCATCAAGGTTCCAGATGCCGTTGCCACCGGTGGCCTGTTCGGCGCGGTGAGTGGCTCCACTTTGGCGGCGGTGCTGCCCCAGTTGGATTCCGCCAAGATCCCCTACGAGGCCTGGACGGCAGCCCTTTATCCCTTCATGGACATTCCGGCCCTGGTCACAGCCATCGTGGTGGCCAGCGTTTACCTCAGCAAGCAGACCGGAAACACCTCGGAAAAAGTGGAGATCTGGCCGATCATCAAGGAGAGTTTGCAGAGTTCTGCTGTGACGGCTTTGCTCCTGGGTGTGGCCCTGGGCATCCTCACGAAGCCCGAGCCGGTTTACGAGAGCTTCTTCAACCCCCTGTTCCGCGGCTTCCTGGCCATCCTGATGATCATCATGGGAATGGAAGCCGCCCAGCGCATGAATGAGCTGCGGAAGGTGGCGCAGTGGTTCGCCATTTATGCCTTCATTGCGCCCATCCTGCATGGTTTTCTCGCCTTCGGCGTCGGTCTTCTGATTCACAAACTCACCGGTTTCAGCATCGGCGGTGCGGTTGTGCTGGCCGTCATCGCCGCCTCCAGTTCCGATATTTCGGGACCACCAACTTTGCGTGCCGGCATTCCTTCGGCGAATCCCTCGGCCTACATCGGCGCTTCCACGGCCATCGGCACCCCCGTGGCCATCGCCCTTTGCATTCCCCTGTTCATCGGGCTTGCCGAGGTGCTCCTGGGTGTGAAGCCCTGACCCATCCCCAATCCCAACCCATCTGAGGTCACGTCATGAGTCAACAGGTCTGGAAACTTGTCATCGTTGCAGAGGAAATCCTCTCTAAGAAACTCAGCAAGCTCATCATGGAGTCCGGTGCCACCGGTTACACCGTGAGCTCGGCGGGTGGGGAAGGCTCCCGCAATGTGCGCTCCACCGGAGATCCGAGTGTGTCGCACACCCTGGCCAATGTGAAGATCGAGGTGCTCACCGGCACCCGCGAGCTGGCCGACAAAATCATCAGCCAAATTGAAGCCAAGTATTACGCCAACTATTCGATCATCACCTACATCTATCCCGTGGAAGCCCTCAGAGATCACAAGTTCTGAACCCCTTCTCAAAGGCCTGGAGCCATAAGCATCCCAAAGACCCCAGCCCAAAGCCGGGGTCTTTTTTATGGCCGTGGAAACCAGATTGCAACATATTCGTCACATCCGCAACAGACAAGTAGCCTATATCCCCAGGGCCAGGGAATCCTCCTTAGGATCCGTGGATCGACCCATGAAGTGGACGTTGTTCCACTGGTTGGGTCACCGCATTTCGTTGGTCTTGCTGGATCAGCGGCTCACTTCCCATGACCATTCATCACTCTGAGCCATGGAACTCTTCAGCGACAAGCGCTTCCTGAAAGCCATCCACAGCTACGAACGCACGCTGGCCAAGACCCTTGCCCTGCTGCTGGCAGTGGTGATCGGGTTTGCCACGATTGAATTGCTGGTGCAATCGGGCTTCAAGATCAGCCAATGGCAAACGGATTGGTTCAACGGAGATCTGATCAAGCTGCTGGATCGGTTGTTGCTGATCTTCATCGCGTTGGAGGTGTTGCAGAACGTGATGGCCTACCTGCGCGATCAGGTGGTGCAGATTGAGTTGGTGCTGCTCACCGCCCTCACGGCTGTTGCACGGAAAGTGATCGTGCTTCCTCCGGGTACAGATAGCAAGGCTCCCCTGATGGCGGGCTTCGGCCTGATCGTGTTGGGCCTGGCCACGGCTTACTGGCTGATCCGCAAAGCGGGGCAGGGGGCCAATCGATCCCTGGAAGCCGATGCGGATGGATCGGGCTGAGGATCACCCCGCGGACTGAATCCTGCAGTTGATCAGCTGAACTGATCAGGGTGATTTCACTTTCTGCACGCTAAAAAAGGCCGGCAAACACCCAAGGCTGAATCCCAGGATTTAACGTCTATCGACCCACTTCACCACACCGAAGATGCCTGCGCCACAGAAGCGCCCCCAGGGCAACTGCGACGCACTCAGCCCCAACATGCGTGCCATTGCGCGCACCCCTTTGCTATCGGCTGCTGAGGAGATTTCCCTGGCTCGCCAGGTGCAGAAAGGCCGGCAATTGCTGGAGGTGAAAGAAGAAATCACGATCCGCTCCGGAGGCACGGCCCCGTGCCAGGAGGTTTGGGCTCTAGAGGCGGGCCTGACACAACAGCAACTGCTGCGCACCCTGCATCGTGCCGAACGGGCCCACAGCCGTATGGTACTCGCCAACCTGAGGCTCGTGATCAGCTTGGCGCGGCGCTACCCGCACCGGCCTGGGGAGCTGGAGGATCTCATCCAGGAGGGCACCATCGGCCTGATCAAGGCGGTGGAACGGTTTGACCCCAGCCGCGGCTACCGCTTTTCCACCTATGCCACCTGGTGGATCCGGGAGGGCATTGGCAGCGCCCTGATCCACCGAGGCCGCACCATCCGCCTCCCCTCCACCATGGTGGATCAGTTGCATCGGTTGCGGCAATGCCAGCAGCGCCTGGGCCAGCAGCTCGGCCGTGATCCCAGCCTGGCGGAACTGGCGGAGGCCTCGGGGCTCAACCCACTCGACATCCGGGAGGTGTTGTTCCGCGCCCAGGAGCCCTTGAGCCTGGATGCCCAGAGCGGATCCGGCAACGAACAGAAGCTGATGGAAACCCTGGCTTGCCGCAGCAGCAATCCCCAGGACCAGCTCGCCACGGCCTTCCTGCAACAGGCCGTCGCAGGCCTGCTCAAGGATTTGGCTGATGCGGAAGCGAGCCTCCTGCGCTTCCGCTACGGGCTCGATGCGGAAAAGCCACTCAGCCTGAGCGCCACAGCGCGGCGCATGGGCATCAGCCGGGACAGCGCCCGCGGCCTGGAACGGCGGGCCACCGCCGCCATCCGCCAACTCTCCCACGATCACCTCGCCTACCTCGAAGCTTGAGGCGAAGGCCTCCAGCAGTGCAGAAAAAAGTCCGCCAACAGTTCCCTGTTTGCGGACGAATTTCTCCAGGAATCCATAGGCAAGCAGGATGAACTTGGTTCTGGCGAACAAATGCACACTCGCCATTGTTGCCGGGATAACCAGATGATCAAGGCAGATGATCAGTGCGATCAAAAAGTCTTTTCAAGGCATTCCCCAGGTATTCACCACCACTCCCTAGGGTAAGTACGACACATTTTCTTGTAAGTCCATTCCACTGTTTTCCTCAAGCTCTCCCAAGCCATGGTTACTCTCATGTCGCCACGTCATCTTGAGCTCCGCCTCCATTCCGGCTCCAGCGTGCCCTGCAACCTCACCTGGAGGATTGAGGAGGGCTATCTCCGAGCCGCCAGCTGGGGCCAGCACGGAGAATCCATCACCCTGGGTCTCTGGGGGCCTGGGGATCTGGTGATCCCAACTCTCATCGCCGTGGATCCCCTTCAGCTGTTGGCCCTCTCATCGATCCGATTGCTGGAGATCACCCCGAGCGGCGAGGATCGTGAAGCCTTTCTGCTGGGCCAGAGCCAGCAGATCTCCACCCTCCTGAAGTTCAGTCGCACGCGGCCTGCTGAAGCCCGCCTGTTTGAGCTACTCATCTGGATCGGCAGCCGATTCGGCAGGGTGAGCCGCAGGGGAGTGAGCCTGAGCTTTGACGAGCTGAACCTCACCCATCGCAATCTGGCGGAAATCTCCGGGCTGACGCGGGTGACGGTGACCAAGGCCATCTCCCAATTCCGCCAGGCGGGCTCCCTGGTTCGCGAAGGTGAAGACGACTGGCTCTTCCCAGAACCCTCCGGCAGAAGAGAAGCCTGAACCCAGGAACCACGTAGGCCCTTCGTCATTGTTTTGGGTTGGTGGAATGATCAAACGGTCTTATTGAAGCGATCGCCAATTCTTCA
>JBIIJA010000343.1:0-3081 GCA_044234195.1 Cyanobium sp.
GGTTGGAGTGAAAACGCCATGGCCTCCCTGGCCCTGCGGTCCTCCTCCTTCCCCACCCAGATGGCCTCGGCGACCCTCCAGACCGCGGCCATTGCCTCCGCTCCTCAGCTGTTGCCCTCATGACCCCCCCTACAGCCACGGTGGAGGATGTCCGCCAGGCGCCCCTCATTCCCCCTTCCCAGCACCCCTGGGCCGAAGTGATCCATCGGCTCGAAGCCGGCGGATCCATGCTGCCCGACACCCCGGAGAATCTCCAGCAGATCATCGGCATCTACAAGGCCTATGCCGTGCCGATGGATTTCTACTGGCGCGATCTGCTTTACATCGCCGAGAAGGTGTTTCTCAACCCACTGCCAGCCTTCAAATATTTCCCAAGCCAGGAGTATCTCGATCGGCCCAACTCCTACGCCGGCGATCAATCGCAATTGCGCATCTGGCGCGGGGGCGAGAAGGCTCACCCTGAGCTGTTGGAGTTCATGGCCAAGGGGGAGACGGGCAGCATGCCCAAGCTCCTGCATCACCTCTGGCACGATCGCATCAATATGGAGTTTGCCGAAGCCTGCATGCAGGCCATGCTCTGGCACCAGGGCATGGGTGGCCGTTTTTATGATTATCTCGAGACGGAGGCCTACAGGGCCAACGCGGATCGGGCGATTAAGGCCTACTTCCGTGGCAATCCCGCGATGCTTGGCCTCTACAAGCTGTTCCCTGAAATGTTCATGGAGCAGGTGAAGCAGATGAGCTACTACGCCAACCTGGGGCTCTTTTGGGAGGTCATGGCTCCAGTCTTCTTTGAGATGAGCGACATCTATGACGAAGGCGGATTCCAGGGCGTGCCGGATGCGATGAACTTCTTGGTGAATGGGATCTTCGCCGTGGCGGGCCGCCCGATCTATCACCACGTTTACGTTGGTGACGAATGCATCGAGGTGATCCCCAAATCGGAAGGTTTCACCTGGCTCTATGAAGCCGCCCTGCCCTATGTGGAAGCGGTGTTTTATCGCACAGCTCCCTTCCGCGGCACCAAGAGCTATAACGCCCAGGCCTATCAGGTGCCTGCCGATCAGGCCGACTTCCACTACGGCATCCTCTATGCCGATGTCTTCCCCGTGGGCTCTGCCGGCATTCCGCCCACCCTGCTGATGCAGGACATGCTGCATTTCCTGCCGCCCTATCTCGAGGAGATCTATAAGGAGCACCGGCGCGGTGAGGAAGACCAGCTCATCCAGCTAGGCATCACCTTCCAACGCTCGATGTACAACGTCACCTCAGCGGTGATCCAAGCCCTGCGCTGCGCCCTGCTCTATCCCCTGGATGATCCCGATCCGGAGCACCTGATGGCCAATCGCCGTTTCTTCGAAGCCCAGATGGATCGCTTCCTGCGGCCAGAGGCTCGCTTGGGCGATATCCAAACCCAGGACTACCGCTGAGTTGGGATCGCCTGATGCTCTTTCGCGTTCCATCTCCCGCCTTCCGATTTCCGCCCTTCTGTTGGTCTATGGCAAACATCATTGAGACGGCCAAGGCCGCCGGTTGCTTCAACACCCTGCTCACCGCCGTTGAGGTGGCTGGCCTCACCGCTGCCCTTGAAAGCCCTGGCCCCTTCACGGTGTTCGCGCCAGTGGATGACGCCTTTGCCGCCCTGCCACCCGGAACCGTGCAAACGCTGGTGGACAACCCCCCCCAATTGGCGCGCATCCTCAAATTTCATGTGCTCGCTGGGGCCCATCGGCAGGAGGAGCTCGTGGCTCAGCCCGAGTGGCCCAGCCTGGAGGGCGCCCCCGTGGCGATCCGCCGAGCCGAGCCGTTTGAGGTGAAAAATGCCACCGTCGTCAGCGCCGATGTGCCCTGCGACAACGGCGTGGTGCATGTGATCAATCGGGTGATCCTGCCGGGCTGAAGCTCTCCAGAAGCGCTCATCGACGGCCGCGCTGAGACAATCCCTAAGAGAACGTCCGAAAGAACGTCTGGGGTCAGCGTCCACAGCGGTTGGCGCCCTCTGTGGAAGCCAAGCGAAGCATGTGACAATCGGCCACAACTTCGTCCCTGACCCATGCGCCAGCTGGTTCGTTGCCTCCCCATCGCCCTCCTCCTTGGAGGCTTGCTTGCGGGGTGCGCACCGGAGGGGGGCTCAGGGGTGCAAAGCGCAAAGCTCTCGGCCATCCAAAGCCGGGGCAAGCTGATTTGCGGAGTGGATGGGAAGTTGCCTGGCTTCAGCTTTGTGGGGCCTGACGGCACCTACAGCGGATTGGATGTGGATGTGTGCAAGGCGGTGGCAGCAGCGATCTTTGCCGATCCGAAGAAGGTGGAATACCGGGATCTCAACTCCAGCGAACGCTTCGCCGCCCTGGCCAGTGGCGAGGTGGACCTGCTCTCCCGCAACACAACCATGACCCTCAGCCGCGATGCCGCAGGCGGCAACGGCCTGAGCTTCGCCCCCACCACCTTTTTCGATGGCCAGGGGGTGATGACCCCGAAAGCCAGCGGCATCACCACTCTCACGGCCCTTGCTGGCAAGCCGATCTGCGTGGAAAGCGGCACCACCACCGAGCTCAACCTGGCCGACCGCATGCGGGAGCTGAACGTGGCCTACACCCCGCTGAAATTCCAAACTGGCGACCAAACCTACGCGGCCTATCTGGGGGGGCGCTGCGTGGCGGTCACCAGCGACCGCTCCCAGCTGGCGGCCAAGCGCACCAGCTTCCCCAAACCGGATGAGCATGTACTCCTGCCTGATGTCATGAGCAAGGAGCCCCTCACCCCAGCCACCGTGAATGCCGACCCCCTCTGGGCAGATGTGGTGCGCTGGAGCGTGAACACCCTCTTCCAGGCGGAGGAGCTGGGGATCACCCAGGCCAACGTGGCCGCCAAGGTGGCGGAAGCCAAGGCCAATCCCAAGCTGGCTGATCTGCGCCGCTTCCTTGGGGTTGAGGGCGATTTTGGCAAGCAACTGGGGCTCCCGGCCGATTTTGTACCGAAGGTGATTGCAGCGGTGGGCAACTACGGGGAGGTCTTCGATCGCAACGTGGGCCCCAAATCAGCTCTCAAACTCGATCGCGGCGTGAACAAACAGTGCCACCG
>JBIIJA010000345.1:0-3064 GCA_044234195.1 Cyanobium sp.
CTCACTGGCAACCGCCTGGTGGTGGTGGATGGGGAGCGGCCCGACCACCTGGCGCTCTTTGGCGCCCTGGTGCGCGAGCTGGCGGCGCCTCAGGCGGCGGGAGGGGAGGGCCGGCCGCGGCGATTGTTGTTCCAATCGGCGGCCAGCTTGCTCAATGGCCTGGCTCCCCTGCCCCCCCAGCCCTTGGCGGCGGCAGACCTGGCCGCCCTGCGTCGCCGGGGAGCCAGGGGCTTGCCCCTGGGGGGGCTGGTGGTGGTGGGCTCCCACGTGCCCCTGGCCGATGCCCAATTGGAGCGGCTGTTGGCGGAACCCGCCTGCCGGGGGGTGGAACTGGCGGTGGCCAAGGTGCACCGGATCCTGGAGGGGCCCTTGCCCGATCGCCTGCTGGCGTCCCTCGAGGATGCCTGGACCGAGGCGTTGCGGGAGGTGCTCGCCGCGGGCCAGACCGCCGTGTTTTTCACCAGCCGGGGGGAACTCACCTGCCGCCATGGCGAGGAGCGGCGAGCCCTCGGCACTGCTTTGGCCGGCGCCATGGCCCGGGTGGCCGCCCGGTTGGCCCCCTCCTTGGGGTATGTGATCGCCAAGGGGGGCATCACCAGCCACACGTTGCTGGCGGAGGGATTCGGCCTGGGGGCCGTGGATTTGCAGGGGCAGTTGTTGCCGGGGCTCTCCCTGGTGCTGCCCTCCGCTGCTGGCGCCACAGGCTCCGTTCCCGACGCCCTGAAGGGACTGCCGATCCTCACCTTCCCGGGGAATCTGGGGGATGGGGAGACGCTGCTTCGCTCCTGGCAGTGGATGGAGGGGGAGGCCATGGGTGAGGGGCAGACCTAATCCCCTGAGGGGGCAGCCGTTGGCTGGCCTACGGCACAGGGTTCGATCCGCTCCGCCAGCCAGCTGCCAAATGCCCCCCCTCCGGTTCACCCCTTGAGGCTGCGCTCCAACAGCTGCACCGGATGGAGCACCTCCATCGTCCGATCCGTGTCCCGCAGATGGCGGCGGATTTGCAGGGTGCAGCCGATGTTGGCGCTCACGGCCAGCTCGGCGCCGGTGGCCGCCAAATCCTTGGCCTTCAGCTGGCCCAGGGCGTCAGCTTCCTCGGGCTGCACAAGGTTGTAGATCCCCGCACTGCCGCAGCACACGCCCGCCTCGCTGGCCTCCAGCACTTGCACGTGGGGAATGCGGCGGAGCAGGGTCCTGGGCTGCTGCGCGAGCCCCTGGCCATGGAGCATGTGGCAGGCATCGTGGTAGGCCAGCTTCAGGGGGCGCTCCGCCGTGGCCACCGTGCCATCGGCGTGGGGTAGGGGCCCAAGCCGCTGTTGGAAGGCCTCACTGAGGCCGACGCGCTCCAAAAATTCTTGGATGTCGGCCACTTGGGCCGCGAAGGCGGTGGCGTTGGCTTCCCCCTGGCCCCCCTCGGCCATCAGCCGGCCATAAGCCTTGAGGGTGTGCCCACAGCCAGAGGCGCTCACCAAGATCGCATCGAGGGGCTCAGGCCCTGCGGCCCCGCCAGGTCCCACCACCCCCTGGAAGCTGGCCATCAGGGCGCGCGCCAACTCCCGGGTGTGGGCCTCCTCCCCCTGGTGGTGGGTGACGGCGCCGCAGCAGCCCTGGTCGGGGGGGATCACCACTTCGATGCCATTGGCGGTGAGCACCCGTATCGCCGCCAGGCTCACCTCTGGATCGAACAATCGCTGCACACAGCCCAGGAGCAGCCCCACCCGATAGCGCCGTTCCCCCTCCGCGGGCACCACCACGGGAAGGTCGTCGCGGAACGTTGCGGAAGGTAGGGGCGGCAGAAGTTGCTCCATGGCAGCGATCTGGGGGCCCAACAGACGGGGCACCAGGCCGGAGCGCCGCACCAGGCCCTGCAAGGGGGTGCCGGCGTAGGCCCGCAACGGCTGCAGCAGGGCTCGCAGCCGTTGGGGATAGGGAAGCAGGGCAAACAGCAAGCGGCGGAACGCGTTTTGGGCTGGGCTACGCAGCTCGGGGGCGTTCAGCTTGGGCCGAGTGGCCTCGATCAACGTGTCGTAGCGCACGCCCGACGGGCAGGCGGTGACGCAGGCGAAGCAGCCCAGGCAGCTGTCAAAATGGGAAGCCACGGTGGCATCCATCTCCAATTCACCGGCTGCCAGGGCCTTGAGGGTGTGGATCCGGCCCCTGGGCGAATCCATCTCCGTGCCCAGCACGCGGTAGCTGGCGCAGGTGGGCAGGCAGAAGCCGCAGTGCACGCAGGGATCGGTGGCGGACACCAGCGCCGGTGCCGCTGTCGGGGCCTGCGAAGTGGGGGGCGAAGTGGTGGTGGTGCTCATGGCCATCTCGTCAGTTTGGGGCTCCAAGGGCTGCGCTGTGGCTCAAGCGGCCTGGGGGAAGGGTTCACCAGCCAGGAAACGGCTCACCAGTTGCAGGTGAATGGTGACGCAGGGAACCATGTCGATGTAGCGGAACAGTCCGCAGCGGCCGATGAACGTTTTCTTCGTCTCCTGCTCCGCTAGGGCTCGGTAGCGCTCGTAGAGCGCCAAGCTTGTGGCGTTGCGCACCGGGTAGTAGCACTCGTTGTTGTTGTCGCTCGCGTCACAGGGGATTTCCCGCGTGATGGTGTGCTGCCCGTCGTCTCGGCGTCCGGAGTTGGGGATCAGATCCCACTGGGTGCATCGGGTGTAGATGCCGGTGTCGGTGTAGTTGATCACCGTGGCGCTCTGCTCTGTGGCCACCTGATCCGATTCGAACCGGATCGAGCGATAGGGCAGGCGGCCGTATTGGAAGTGGAAGTACTCGTCGATGGGCAGGCTCAGAAACACATGGTCGGCCTGGCGGTCATGTTCAGGGCCATAGGCCTCCCCAAGGGTCACTTCGATCAGGGGGTGGTCGAGGATGCGCTCAAACATCGCCGTGAAGCCATCCTTGGGCATGGCCTGGAAGCTATCGGTGAAATAGCGGTCGTCGCGGTTGAAGCGCACCGGCAAGCGGGCTCCCACGGCCGCCTCCAGCTGGGTGGGGCAGACACCCCACATCTTGCGGGTGTAAGGGCGGAAGAAGAGATCGGCCAGCTGGGGCCCCACATTGG